>NZ_JALAAI010000002.1:0-78459 GCF_052785085.1 Candidatus Electrothrix sp. | reverse complement strand
CCCGTAGCTGGTTTCGTGCGCTAAGACGCCGGAGCCAGAAAGGTCGCAACTTGATCTGGGAGCGCATTAAACGACTGATAAGGACGTGGTTACCCACTGCCAGAATAAAGCATCCGTATCCGAACCAACGGTTATGCGTCACTTGACCCAAGGTAGGAGCCGTATGAGGTAGTTCCTCACGTACGGATCTGTGCGGGGGGTGCCGGGTAACCGGTATCCCTACCGCGATCTTCAACGCATCGGCCTCGCAGGCAAAATCTTGTTTACACAACTTATCGAATTGTTTGGATTCTTTTGTGCCCAATTTCAGGCATTTTTTATTCACGCTCTTGATACCTCGTTGATATGCTTCAGGAGAAAAGACCACCAGCCAATGCTGCCTGACATCTCCATACTCTGTCCCGAGACTACGAAATGCTGCTGTTTCAGGTTCTTTCATCAGGTCTGGAGCTACTGCATGGATAACTTCCTGGCACAGGGTCAATATTTCAGGTACACGGGAAATCCACAGTACTTTACTCAGTTCTCTTAATGTTTCCGCTGTATAGAGAGCACTATCTGCGGACAGATATTTCAGGTTGAAATCCTTGTTTAGCTGGGAAATGTGCGCCTGAACAGTTTTTCGGAAGTCTGTTTTGTCGCTACTGTTGCCACTGAGCGGTTTCATCAAAAGCGGGATACCAGCCTGCCGTTCACAAATCAGTTGGAGCACGACTTGGTTCAGATCTGGACGATGGTCACGACTGTAGCCTTTTGTAATCCGAATAACACCTTCTTCCTCTTCTGAGCCGTTGCCTTGATAGTGACCATCGGTATGAAAACTCGTTGAATCCATATGACCGAAACGGGTCAGCAGTCCAAGGCGATCAACTGCCCTGAGCGCAAGCTGCGAATATAACTCTTCAGGATTATAGTCATAAATATCGTCCAAGGCCCGGCCCAACGTAGTATCGTTCAGATGTTGAGCTTCAACGCCTTCTCCGATAAGCCGATCTACTGGTTTATCCTGAAAAAAATGCGGTGTCAGATACAGTGCCCGGTTTGCAAATCCCAACCCGTTAATAACCATTGCCTTCACAGCCTGACCAAGCGAGACTATGCGTTTCTCGTTGTCCTGCGGAATCAGGCTGTCGATTAATTCCCCAATCCCGAGTTCGTCATACATACCTGCAACCAAACCTAAGTGATTGAGGAGTTTGCTTGAGCATTTTTGTGGTAAAATAAGTGTGTTGTTTTTCATATCCGTTGTCTGATTGGATTGATTAAATGTCTTTTTGAGGCAGCAGATTATAAAATATTTTTTTAGGTGTCAACGTGCGGAATGCGAGTATTAATTTTATATCAAATGCTTTTTTATTGCATTAGCTTCACGGATTCAGGTATCATAGAAAACAGGACACTGTGAGTTGTGATCAGATTCCATTCGGTTCTGCCGCTCGGGATGCTCTTGAAATCATTTGAATCGGACTATCATAAAGAGTGCGTATTGATTGGTCTGCTGCAGATATCTACTGGCTGGATTCCGTGTTCCATTGCTTCCTTTTTAGCAATTCTTGAGCCTATCTTGATATAGAGGTAACACCAAAAATTGTATGAGATAAGTGGAAGTGGTTTGCGGGCCATAAGTTGAGCAGCTTTCTCGGGTATACAATGCCCAGTTGAAAGGGCTTCTGCTGTAATGCGTAGTGCTCTATCAATATAATAAAGAGGTGGTCGGAAAATTCCTTTGTATCCTTTAAAACCAGTTATAGGCTGGCCGCTGATCAGTACCTCACCAGCACCTAATGCGAGCCCTCCAGCCCAAGTCATATCGAATTCATGAGCAAAGTTTCGACAAATAGAAAGCGATATAAAATTTTGATATGGTTCAGGAAAACCGTTGTTTGCTATTGCGATCATTTTTTTCTGATCTCTGTTTTTAAACAAATATTTTTCCCGTATTATGAGATCGAATATTTCTGTTATCTGGAAGGGGATGGTGTCACCATAAAGTGGATAGGTGACAATTATGAGGTCAGCTTTTGCTATGGCGGAGAAAAATTCTTTCTTGTTGTTGTAGAGCAGTTTCTGGTCAATCGGAAGCGCAGTGGTACTCCAATTGCGTTGCTTGAGTTTCTTTAACAGAGAATTTCCCAGCACAGAGGATGTGCTGGATTTTTTACGTTTTGGACTTCCGATAAGCAGCAACGCATTGGGATGAGGGGGAAGTTTTCCAGTTTTTTGGTCTGCCTTTCTTGGTAATGCGCAGACTTCTTTTTCGTATGGGAATCTGTCGTGTTTTGAGAGGAGGTGATCTAAGTTATAAATAATATCTTGTGGTGAATCCGTGCTGCGAATTACACCGGCAGAGTAGGACTGTGAGCTGAAATTAAGAGCATTTCTTCCGATAAGCCGTTTGAAGCATTCCGATGAGTCTTGTTGAGGGGAAGGATGTACACCTATCCCGACAAGGCGTGGGAAAAAAGGATAACGTGCAATATGATGTATTTCGTCGTGGATTTTTCTAAAAAAAGGCAAAAGAACAGGGAGGGAACGGTCTACGACCTTTTTTAACTCGGAAGAATATCCTCCAAAAACAACAGGAGTAAAGAAGATGACCGTCTCGCAGTTCAGAATCGCACGGAGAATATCAGTTCCAGCATCACCATTAATACATTTTCCGGGTGTTCTGACCCAGCAGTTAAAGCAACCGATACAAGGATTAAGCTTGATTTTCCGTAATTTTAAAGTTTGTATCTGATCACCGTATTGTTGATGTACTTTATCAATAAGAAGGGTAAGTATCGGGGCAAGATGTTTATCCTCGTGTCTTGTCCCGTCCAGAATAACTGTTTTTTTTTCTGATAGCTGTCTGTTCATCTGGAAAAGTTGCGAGAAAATAGGGTTACCATGCTCTGTTTACTTCATTCGCACAAAACCAGCCGCTCATAATCGCACCTGTAAATCCTCCTCCAGGATTTGCCCAAGCTGAAGCAAAGTACATGTTTTTAATTGGTGATTTGTTGGGTAATCTAAAAATTCCGGCCTGTCCAGGAAGCTGTGCGAAACCGTATACCGTTCCTTCAGGGTTGAGTGTATACTTATGTATTGTTTTCGGAGTTCCTACTTCATAACATTCTATTTCATTCATGATACCGGGAAGAAATCGTTCAAGTCGTTTAAAAAAAAGTTGGGCGACTTCTTTTTTTTTCTTTTTATAACTGTCTCCGCTGAGTTCTTCCCAAGTAGATGAATAATCTGCAATACAGACAACACCGAAGCTTTTTCCTTTTGGTGCTAACTCCGAATCAATCTGGCTGTAATCTACAAAGAAAAAACTTCTTTTAGAAAAACTACCTGTGAAATTTTTGTTCAGCTCGTTTATTTTTTTAACATTCTCATGCAGCATAAAGGTTGAATAATTCTTACTTCCCAACTCTTTTATTTCCCTTTTGAAGCCGATATAAATTGATAGTAATGAACAGGATTTTACAAGTTTTTTTATTCTTTTTTTGATCAATAGGCCGTTTTTTTTATCAAGCAAAGAGGCAATATTCGGAATCGCAGCATTAACTATAATTGCTTTTGCATATGATGAGTATATTTTTCCGTTATTATTTTGATATGTCACACCAACAGCTTTCTTCCCTTTTGTTAGAATTTTTGTCACGGTATGATTAAAAATCAGTTTTCCATTATTTTCTTCGATAACATTTGCAAGGTAATCAGATAGTTTTTGTGATCCGCCTTTGATATAATATGTTCCTCCTTTGAAATAACTTGCCTGAGCGGCACTGAAATATATAAGCGACATTGAATACGGATCATCATGATAATAGAAAAGATTGGCCAGTAGAGCAAGTTTCAGGTCTTCATCGGTTATTACGGAATCTATGAAATCTCCGACTGTCTTGAATGTATAGAAAGTAAGATGCGGGTACAAAAAGGGAAATATCGGCAGCAAAAAAATAATTTTCCATCTTTCCGTAGGTAATTTTACGATCTCTTTTCGTAGGGAACAAATAATTTTGAAAAATTTTCTTATCCCACTTGCTTCAACAGGAAATTTTTTAATCAAGATGTTTATAGCCTCCTGCACGGAACTCGGTATAACAATATCTAATCTTTCATTTTTAATACGATAAAACTCATCAGTCTGTATAAATTGAACCTGATTAAAAACTCCGAGTTCTTCAAAAACTTTTCTTTTGGGATCCTGCTCGTCAAGACCGTCTATCGCGTGGAGTCCAACTTCCATTATATAATCATTTCTTCTGAATGTTGTTGCGCAACCTCCGGGAATACTGTGTTGTTCAAGGAGGAGCACTCTTTTTCCGTCTTTTGCAAGTTTTGCTCCGGCTGTAAGGCCGCCCAAGCCTCCACCTACAACTATTACATCATATTTTGTTGCTATTTCCTGATCTGATCCAGAGAGAGAGATCTTCATTTGTCCCACACAACAACACAGTTACGCCCAAGTTCTTTTACCCGGTATAATGCCTGATCTGCATTCTCAATTAGTTCTGTCCTGTCAGTACCTGTTAATTCAGCTACTCCCACACTGACAGTTATCTTCAACGTCTCTTTGCCGCAGTCGGTTTCATGGAAAACCTTGTGTTCATATACGGCTCTGTTGATCTTCTCCCCGATCAGCCCGGCTTCTTGCCTCCCGGTATCAGGAAGTATGACCGCAAACTCATCTCCCCCGTAACGGGCCGCCACATCATGTTTACGTATTCCTTTCTTTATTTCCTGAGCCACACTCTGCAAAACAATATCACCCACCTGATGTCCATACGTATCGTTAAATATTTTGAATTTATCCACATCTATAAGAATAAGGCTTAATTTCCCTTTTTTCTGACAGGTCGTTTCCGTGCTGTTTAAAAGAAAGTTGTCAAAATACGCACGGTTATATATACCGGTCAAGGCATCCATAACAGATTGTTTGAACAGACGGGCATTTTCTATGGAGACTCCGGCCTGACTGGAAATTAATTCCAATACCCACAGATCCTCTTTGCTGAATAGTCCGCTGATCATTCGATTATCAAGATAGACTGCTCCCAACAGTTCGTTTCTATGCTGTATCGGCACACAGAGTACGGAACGCAATCCGTAATTAATAACACTTTCCTGTTCTTTGAAAATATCATCCGTGACCGCATCCTCTATAATCAAAGGTACTTTTTCCTTTTCGACTTTTTGGACAATACTCCGGCTCGTAAAAAATGTATCGTTTTCTGAATTGATACATTCCACATTTCTTGCCACTCTTACCGCCAATTTTTTAGGCTGATTCCTGTCTTCTGGATAGAGAAACAATATTCCCTTTTCCGCTCCGAGAAGTTCTATAGTCTTGTCCATGATTTTTTCCAGCAGCTCGTCTAAATCCAAAATGGAACTGAGGTAACGACTGGTTTCCAAAGCAGTCATGATTTTCCTTTCCGAGCTGAATTGCAGCTGCGGCGTTGTCTCCTGCTCGTGAAAAGGCTCCTGCTCCAGGGGAGGCTGTTCTTTGATACCTGCTATTGAAAGTGTTTTTTTGTAATCGGTATTTGCACCTATCTTTCTAAAAATATTGCGTGCTTCTGCAAGATATTTCTTTCCTTTTTTTTTATCACCGGCATCTTGTTCATGAATTAGAAAAGAACCAGCCTCCATGAGGATGTATCCCAGTCGATATGTATCCTCGGTCTGCTCCCGGAGAAATCTTATACCGGTTTCCCAGTTGCGGATAGCTTCCTGTTTCTTATCGAAAAGCCAGTTGTATGTACCTTGAACCTGGTAAGTCCAACCTGCTATAAATTTGAATTTCTTACTCCATTTTAAGGATTTTTTACAAAACCAGAGTGCTCTTTTAAAGTATTCTTGTTTCTTTTTTTTAGACAAAGTTGAAATATTTTGAACAGATTCAAGGTAAATCTGTGCGCCGAGAGGAAGTAAGTCGAGTGTCCATGCACCGTTACTGTAATGCGAGGGAAAAAGATTTGATACCTTTTCTATACTCTGAATAGATTCAAAATATTTTTTTTGCCGTAAATAAGCATAAGCTAAGGTCGATAAGGAAAAAAGCATATTGGTCATATCTCTGGTTTTTTTCATTAAAACAAAACTTTTCTGCACCTCTATGATTGTCAGATCAGTTATCTCTCCAATTAGAGATAGAGCTTTGCCTTTTCCCATCAACCCCCAACCTAAGTTTTGTAACGCTTGAGTTTCACCTGCCAAAGCAATGAATTCTTCACTGACTGCAAGGGCTTCGTTTAATCTTCCTGTAAACAGACAGTTTTGGATTCTAAATGCATATGCGACCCCAAGATCCCAGTATTCACCCACCCCTCTTAGCAAATGTATGCTCTTTTTTGAGTATTCTAAACCCACTACAGGTTTGCTGAGCATAAACATAGCAAGACTATAACCGGCATAAACGGCACCTTCCTGAAGTTTATCGCCTGTTTCTTTTGCAGTAGTTACACCTAGGTTGAGATATCTTAGAGCGTTGGACTCCCAAGGGATTGAAGCCCATACAACTCCTCCGAGCATATAGTTATGAACAAGCTCTGGGCATGGAGATATTTTTTCAGCCAAATTCAAGGATTTGAGGTGGCAGTACAGGCTTTTTTTCATATTTTTAAAAAAATACCATTTATATAGCCTGTTAAGGGCACGCAGCATGATAATAACATTATCGGAGTTTCTGCTGTTCGTTTTACGGGTAAAAAAACTTGGAATCCATGTATGCAGCGTCTGGATTCCAAGTTCTACCAATAGGCTTACATGGACAGACAATGTACTTTGGGGGACTTTTATTCCCAAGAAACTCAATGCTTGTTCTAAAGCATGAAAGCTTTTCTCTACTTCCCCTTTTTCAAAAAAGGCATCTCCCATTTTACTAAGAATTTTACTTTTACGTACTTTATGTTCATCAGGAATAAGCTTTTTGCATTGTTCAAGTATTTCAAGAGAACTGTCGAAACGTCCGATCAGCCTGTAGCTTTCTCCCAAATGATCTAGCAGTTCAATATACTCGTCGGTTCTGTCCTCTTTGTTGTCTAATATTGCTTTGGCATAAATATAGTAAGTGACTGCATCCTTGTTGGCATAATTTTCTTTTGCTCTTTCTCCGGCCCTGAGCGCATACTCTAACCCTTTTTCTTTATCTCCTCCTTCAATTAAATGATAGGTTAATTCAAAGAGTATTTCATCTTCCTTTCCCTTGTACTGTTCCAACAGAAATCGACTGACTTGTAAGTGATACTTTGACTTCTCCTGATTGGATATTTTTGCAAGAAACGCCTCTCTTATGCGGTCATGGGCAAAGCGCACCGAGCTTCTGTCACTAAGCGAATACTCCAGAAGGTTTTTCTGAACCGCCTGATCTATCAGCTCCAGAACCGATGTATCATTCTGTTTTATGAGGCGATAGAGGTGGTAGAGTTTAAACTCTTTGCCTATGACAGCACTTATCTTGAGGAGCTGCTCAAGCTCTTCGGATATATCCTTTGTCCGAAGCAGCATCATATCAAGTACGTTATCAGGCAGATCCAGGCTGTTAATTTTCTCCTGATCAACCCTGCAGACACCGTGTTCCCAGGCAATAGCTTTATGCTCAATAATTTCTTTTAACAGGGTAATTGTGAAAAAGGGGTTCCCCCCTGCTTTGTTGATCAAATATTCTGTAAAGTCATGAATCTGTGCATTCTCCTCCTTGAGCAGGCCAGCGACCATCCGCTCCACCCGATCATGAGTCAGGGGTTTGACCTCTATATCTGTGACCGCACCCAGTTCCTTGAACTGGGAATTGTTTCTTATTCTGCTGATACCATGCGTTGCGTCTATTTCGTTGTTTCTGTAGGTACCGAGAATCAGGAGATTGGAATTCTTCATGTGCCCTGCAATATGTTCAAGCAGGCGCAGGCTTCCCTCATCAGCCCATTGCAGGTCATCCAGAAAGAGGATGCAGACCTGATCTTCACGAACCAGGTTACAGATAAAATTAGATGCTGTAATAATGAAGCGGATATTTTCTTTTTCCGGATCCATCGCAGGAAGTTCAGGCACCTCGCCGAGCAGCTCTTGCAGGTTAGGATTCAGTCTGAGCAGTACAGCACCAAGCTCTCCGGCCAATGCCTGTATTCTCTTGGTCTCCTGCGCCCTTTCTTCAGCTCCGGCTCTGGTGATTTTCTGGATGAATTCATCAAGCGCATGCTTGAAGACCTGATACGGCACCTTATTTTCCTGAGCCATGCAATGACTTTCAAGAAAGATTTCTCCCTCGGTATATCCTCGAATATACACATATTCTTTAACGGCTTTTATCAGGCGAGTTTTTCCAACTCCCGGTTCGCCTCCGACGAGACAGATACTGCCCTGTTTTCGTGCGGCCTTGTTAATCAGTTTTTTTATTTGCGTCAGCTCTTCTTCTCTACCTACCAGCCTGGTCTGGTAGCTGAGGCGTATCCCGGTTCGGTCTTTCTCTCCTATAGTGAAATCCTGTTCACCCCGCAGGTAGCGCTGTATATCATGCAGGAGTCCTTTGGCACTCTGGTAGCGTTCATCCTGGTCTTTTGCCAGGAGCCGGTTCACTATCCGTACAACGACATCAGGAATATACGGATTGAACTTGTGGATAGGCGCAGCCTTCATGGCTGCAATCTTGTGAAGCAGTTCTGCTGTGGTAGAAGATTTGAAAGGCAGTCTTTCAGCTAACAGATAATAGAGGATGACCCCGACCGAGTAGAGATCACTCCGCTC
The DNA here is from genome assembly GCF_052785085.1 of Candidatus Electrothrix sp. Lineage (NCBI taxonomy): Bacteria > Pseudomonadati > Thermodesulfobacteriota > Desulfobulbia > Desulfobulbales > Desulfobulbaceae > Candidatus Electrothrix > Candidatus Electrothrix sp. The sequence continues at coordinate 69,723 of NZ_JALAAI010000002.1, read as the reverse complement.
ATCAAGCTGTTTCCGGATGATGCCGGTTGCTTCGGGAGACATATACGAGAACGTGCCTGACATGTTCTCATTGTTTTCAGAGTTGCTCAACTCCATAATATGAGCTAATCCGAAATCCAGAAGTTTGATTTCAGGCTGCTCTATTGCACTGTTCACAATGAAAATATTACTCGGCTTGACATCCCGATGAATAATATTATGAGAATGAATACAGTGGAGGGCTTCTGCGACTTCGCCTATCAGGATTAATGCTTCATTAATACTTAATTTGATCCCTTTTTTTAAGAGACCAGCAAGGCTGTCTCCTTCCAGTAGTTCAGTGACCAGATACGGGGTGCCTTTATAATCTCCTGTTGCATGAAAGTTAATAATATTAGCATGGTCAAGTGTGCTGATTACCTTGACTTCATTTCTGAATTTGACCACGAGTTCAAGATACGGGAGCGTGTTGACCGGATTCAGAAATTTGAGGGCAACTGTTTCACCAGTCTTGTTATCCAAGGCGCGATACACCACAGACATGCCTCCCCTCCCGAGTTCTTTCAGGATGAGATATCTGTCGTCAATCAATTCATTGATATGTAACGTGTTCAGCATAGTGATATTGACTGAATAATTGGAGCTGTTGTGATATTTTTTTCGCTGTAACAGAGGATGATCGCTTAAGTTCTGTTGCCCTGATTTATGAACTAACCATAAAATGGCCTATTTTTCATTATGAATATCAAGATACAGAAAAAAACGTTTACCTGCTGTATTGCCTTGCTTCTGCGTAAAAATACGGGAAGCAGAGATGTAAAAGATCTGTCAACTGTCAGGTATATTGAAAGAAAAATCCAAGAATGATGTGCTTGACAGGGAAGGGGAGAGCTGGCCAGCCAAGGGATTGGGTTGGTTATGGGCGTACGCAAGCTTGTTCATTAAGGCTGACTGTGTTATTCTGACCAAATACCGGGCTGGTGCCGGGAACATATTAATACGCACCTTTTTCATATGAAGATATATAACACATTAACACGAAAAAAAGAAACTTTCTCTCCTCTTGAGGAGGGACATGTTCAGCTTTATGTTTGCGGAATAACCTCATACGACTATTGCCATATCGGACATGCTCGTTCAGGCCTGGTTTTTGACATGGTGGTTCGTTATCTGCGGTACCGTGGGTATAAGGTGACCTTTGTTCGTAATTTCACAGATATTGATGATAAGATTATTGCCAGGGCAGCTGAACAGGGCGTGGATTCTGGAAAACTTGCAGAGCGCTTTATTGATGAGTTTTATACGGATATGGATGCGCTGGGGGCACTCAGGGCAGATATTGAGCCCAAGGCCACAGAGCATATCCAGGAAATGATAGAGCTGATTCAGGAGCTTATAGACAAAGGACTGGCCTATCCTGCTGGAGGGGATGTCTATTACCGGGTCGGGAAGTTCCCTGATTACGGGATGCTTTCCGGTCGAAAACTGGAAGATATGCAGGCTGGTGCCCGGGTAGATGTGAATGAGCAAAAAGAAGACCATATGGATTTTGTTCTTTGGAAAGGCGCAAAGCCTGGGGAACCGAAATGGGAAAGTCCTTGGGGCGAGGGCCGTCCGGGCTGGCATATTGAGTGCTCTGCCATGAGCCGTAAATATCTGGGTAAGAATTTTGATATCCACGGTGGTGGCAAGGATTTGATTTTTCCTCATCATGAAAATGAACTGGCCCAGTCTGTGGGAGCCAATGCCTGTTCCTTTGCCAATTTGTGGATGCACCATGGATTTGTGACCATTAAGGATGAAAAGATGTCCAAGTCCTTGGGGAACTTTCTGACCATCCGGGATGTACTTCGGGAATATCCGGCAGAGACACTTCGTTTTCTTATCTTCTCGACCCAGTACCGAAATCCCCTGGATTTTAGCGAAACTGCCTTACAGGATGCTCAGACCGGGCTGGATAGAATGTATGATTGTCTGGCTCAGATCAGCAGGCTTGTTCTGGCAGCGGAGACTGGTTCAGATTCGCTGATCGGGCAAAAGGATCAGAAAAAAATTCAATCCATGCGCCAGCGCTTTGAAAAGGCAATGGATAACGATTTTAACAGCGCCCAGGCTTTAGGACATCTTTTTGACGGGATCAAGGTTCTGAATAAGGTGTGCAGGATGCTGGCTCATCAGCAGGGAAGTGCTGAGGATTTAGAACTTCTCAAACAGGCTGGAGCAACAATACAGGAGTTGGCTGGTCTGCTCGGTGTGCTGCAACAAGATCCGGTTCAGTATTTTCAGGAGAAGAAGGAGGCGCTGTTAGCGGCAAGCTCCTTATCAGAAGAAGAGATTAATGCATTGATTGCAGAGCGCAATGCAGCCCGGCAAAACAAGGACTGGGCTGCCAGTGATGCGGTTCGGGATACATTACTGGCCCATAATATTGAACTGCACGATGGCCCGGATGGTACCAGCTGGGGAGTGAAGGCGTAGTTTTTTTGTCTCTTTGATAGGGGCAACCGGCGGTTGCCCATTAATACAAGGGGCGCACTCCTTGTGATAGTCCAGTTCGCTGTTATTTGGTGAGGTTGAAACGATAGCCTTATTTCCTCAACCCATGTTCATTGTCTAAAAACCAGGCATAGGTATCAGCGATACCTTGTTTAAGGGTGATCTGGCTTGTCCATCCCAGTTCTGTTAATCGGGAAACATCAAGAAATTTTCTCGGCGTGCCATCTGGCATGTCCGGGTTATAGCGTACTGCTCCCTGAAAGCCTACTGCTTCGGCCACCAGCTTGGCCAGTTCAGCTATACTTACCTCTTGCCCGGACCCCACATTAACGATTTCTGGCTCGTTGTATTGCTCCATCAGAAAAATACAGGCTGCAGCCAAGTCATCTACATGAAGGAATTCCCGTTTGGGTGTGCCTGTGCCCCAAATCTCTACCTGGGCAAGGCCCTGTTCCTTTGCTTCATGAAATTTACGAATCAGGGCAGGCAGGACATGGGAATTTTTCAGATCAAAATTATCGCCAGGGCCGTAGAGGTTGGTGGGCATCAGGCTGATGGCATTAAAGCCATGTTGCTTATGATAGGCCTGGCACATCTTAATGCCTGCAATCTTGGCTATGGCATACCATTCATTAGTAGGCTCAAGCTCACCGGTCAGTAGGTGCTCTTCCTTCATTGGTTGGGGAGCAAATTTGGGATAGATACAGGAAGAACCCAGGAAAAGAAGTTTTCTGCTCCCGTATTGATGGGCTGCATCAATGATATTGGTCTGGATAAGCAAGTTATCGCGAATAAAGTCAGCTGGCATGCTGTCATTAGCATGAATGCCCCCCACCTTGGCTGCTGAGAGAAAGACATACTCAGGTCGTTTATCCGTAAAAAAGGCACGAACAGCAGCCTGATCAGTCAGGTCAAGCTCAGCATGAGTGCGGGTAAGGATATTGCGGCACCCGGCTTGTTCAAGGGCACGGCAGATAGCAGAGCCGACCAGTCCACGATGACCTGCAACGTAGATCACAGCGTTTTTCAGGAGCGATAAAGAAGGTGATGAAGATATTATTGACATGATAATGATCGTAAGTAATAAGGATAGGTTGAGAGTGATACCATGAAACTGCCCGATTAACCCTCTTGTCCCGCATAAATGGGAAGGGAACAGAGTCGGCTTGAGCCGTTTCTCAATCAATCGTTATCAAAACCATATACTCAAGCATTTCATGAAACGCACGTAGAAAAGATCCATGATTCTGAAATTATCTTGATTGCCACCTTTGACACCTGGACATGCGCTCTATCATGACGCAATACGGACCGTACGTCCATGTCTTTGAGGCTGTAGGCGAGACGAACTCATGAAAACGTTCGATGCTGATCCTTGAGCGGAAGGTCAGGCCGTATGTGCTGGGCTCCTGGATTGATGAGAGTAAGACCAATACCGAGTATGAGATAAACTCTTAAAATACAGTAAAAAAAAGCCTCCATATCCATTGGCAACAGCAATAGTGGACAGGTTCGATTCTATTTGATATAGTCATAAGTTTATAAAGTGCATTACTCCGAGTTGGGTCAAATACAAACCGGACATTGATTACTGATATTGCAAAAGTTTTTAGGACAGTGTGTCGTCTTGTGGAACTGGTGATCGGACAAAAAATGGCGAAACCATAATAATATATGAAACAGATAGAGATAAAGATTGAACATGGTGATTGCTTGGATATCCTCAAGCAGTACCCGGATAATTATTTTCAACTTATCGTAACGTCCCCTCCTTATGCCGATAGCCGAAGCAAAACCTACGGCGGAGTTAAACCGGATGATTATGTGGATTGGTTCCTGCCCAGAGCCAAAGAATTCCTCCGCGTCCTCAAGCCAAACGGCACCTTTATCTTAAATATCAAAGAAAAGGCGGTCAATGGCGAGCGACATACCTATGTCATGGAATTGATTTTGGCCCTGCGCAAACAAGGCTGGCTCTGGACAGAAGAATTTATCTGGCATAAAAAAAACTGTTTTCCCGGCAAATGGCCCAATCGCTTCAGAGATGCTTGGGAACGATGTCTGCAATTCAATAAAACAAGAAAATTTAATATGTACCAGGAAGAAGTCATGGTACCGATGGGGGACTGGGCCAAAACCCGTCTCAAAAATCTCAGCGAGACTGACCAAACTCGCGATGAGTCCAATGTTAGTAGTGGATTCGGAAAAAATATCTCCAACTGGCAAGGCCGTGACATGGCTTATCCGACCAATGTGCTTCATTTTGCGACAGAATGTAACAACAAAAAGCATAGTGCAGTTTTCCCCCAGGCTCTTCCTGAATGGTTTGTTCGATTATTTACGCAGAAAGATGATTGGGTGCTTGATCCTTTTTCCGGTTCAGGAACCACTGTTGAAGCAGCGCAGAGTCTGAACAGAAACTCTGTAGGAATTGATATCCACCCTGAATATTGTCAACTGGCAAGGGAAAGAACAGCTGTTCATCAATATAGATTATGTGAAGAAGAGACTGACTATGCAACAGATAACTCAGGAAATAATAACAGAGTATGTGGAAAAAAACATACCGGAATTTCATCGCAACAGGATAGAAAAACTCGGAAAGCTCGAACTAAAAGCCGTACTCAAACGTAAGAATCCCTATCTGTTCAAAGTGAAAAATATTGTCACTGCGTCAAACTTTGTTGAAACTATTCTTGACGCATATTTGTCCTCCCAGGAAGAAACTCTGTTCGGCGGATTCCTTGAGGGATTGGCTATTTATGTTTGCCGCCATGTTTACAGAGGAAGCAAATCTTCCGCTGAAGGGATTGACCTGGAATTCGAAAAAGATGGCACCAAATACATCGTTTCCATCAAATCCGGCCCAAACTGGGGAAACTCAAGCCAAATCAAACGGATGAAAGACAACTTTCGTAAAGCAAAGAGAATTCTCGGAACCAATACTGCCTCGTCTCCTAACGTAGTTGCAGTCAACGGCTGCTGTTATGGGAGAGATAATACACCGGATAAAGGTGAATATCTCAAGTTGTGCGGACAACGTTTCTGGTCTTTTATTTCCGGGAACGAAAATTTATATACCGAAATCATAGAGCCTCTTGGCCATAAAGCAGAGGAAAAAAACGAACATTTTCTTGAAGAATATGGCAAAGTAGTCAACAAGTTCTCCCTTGAATTTATGAAAATGTTCTGTGATACATCAGGACAAATTCATTGGGAAGAGGTCATTCAGTTTAATGCAGGACAAGTCTGATGGATTCGTAAAAAGTCTTGAAAGGCCAAAGTAACGAGGTAAACTTACTCCTTTAACGGCCCCGCCCCTCCCTGTTCCTCATTTCCCTTGAGCAATCTACGTCTTCCTGTTACATAAGCAGGATTGTATCGTACTGTACTCTACAGCAGATACCTTCCCGTTTCTCAACAGATATCCCAAAGGATCATTATCAATGACTGATTTTAAAGACAAAGCAAACCTGATCTGGCAGGTGGCCGACCTGCTGCGCGGTGACTACAAGCAGGCCGATTACGGCAAGGTGATCCTGCCCATGACCGTGTTGCGGCGGCTGGACTGCATTCTTGCTCCCACAAAGGACAAGGTGCTGGAACAGCTGCCCAAGGTCGAAAAGATGTCCGACAAGGCAAAGGATAGGGTGCTGGATAATGCTGCCGGGTTCAAGTTTCATAATCGCAGTCAGTACGACTTCAGCAAACTGGTTGCCGACCCGGACAACATCGCAGCCAATCTGCGCAACTTCATCAACGGCTTTTCTGCCGGAACACGGGAGATTCTGGAGTATTTCAACTTTGAAACCCAGATTGACAGGATGGATGATCCCAAGTCTGATCTGCTCTTTCAGGTGGTCAAGGCCTTTGCCGAGATTGATCTTGCCGGGATGGACAGCATGGAGATGGGTTATGTCTTTGAAGAGCTGATCCGCAAGTTTGCTGAATTGTCCAACGAGACCGCAGGAGAGCATTTCACGCCCCGCGAGGTTATCCGGCTGATGGTTGATCTTCTGTTCATTCTTGACCGAGACAGCCTCACAGAACCGGGCATGGTCACCACCCTCTATGATCCGGCCTGTGGAACCGGGGGCATGCTCTCTGTTGCGGAAAGCTATCTCTATGAACTCAATCCCGAGGCAACGCTGGAGGTCTTTGGCCAAGAGATCAACCCGGAATCTTATGCTGTCTGCAAGTCGGACATGCTTATCAAGGGCCAGAACCCGGCCCATATCAAATTCGGCAATACCTTTACCGTGGACGGGCTGGCAGAGGAACGCTTTGATTACATGCTCTCCAATCCACCCTTTGGGGTGAGCTGGAAAAAGGCGCAGAAGATCATCAAGGAGGAGCACGAAAGCAAAGGCCATGCCGGACGTTTCGGGGCTGGGTTACCCCGGATCAATGACGGGGCCTTTCTCTTTCTCTTGCATATGCTCTCCAAGATGAAGCCGGAAGGCAGCCGCATCGGCATTGTCTTTAACGGCTCGCCGCTCTTTACCGGCCAGGCCGGGAGCGGTGAAAGCGAGATCCGCAAGTGGATCATTGAAAACGACTGGCTGGAGGCCGTGGTCGCCCTGCCGGATCAGCTTTTTTATAATACCGGGATTGCAACCTATGTCTGGATACTGTCCAATCATAAAAGCGCGGAACGCAAGGGCAAGGTGCAGCTGATCAACGCCACCGGGGCCAAGGATGAAGAGCTGCTCAAACAGGGTAAGCTCTCCTTTAACCGGTTTTGGCAGAAGATGCCCCGCAGTCTGGGCAATAAGCGCAAGGCCATTGCCCAGAACGGCGCAGAAAAGGGGATCGGCTTTATTGCCAATCTGTACGGCGATTTTCAGGAAAACGAGTTCTGCAAAATCTATCCCAATGCCTTTTTCGGGTACTGGCGGGTGGTTGTGGAACGGCCTTTGCAAAATGCCAAGGGCAAGGTTGCGAAAAATCGGCAGGGACAGCCCAAGCCTGACCCCAAGTTACGGGATTATGAGAACATCCCCTTTCTGCGCAAGGATGAATGCGGCAGGCTGCTTCCGCAGACCATTGAGCAATACGTTGACCGGGAGGTCAAACCGCACGTTCCTGGGGCGTGGATTGATGAGAGCAAGACCAAGACCGGCTATGAAATCAACTTTACCAAGTATTTTTATGAGTTCAAGCCGCTGCGTTCGCTGGCGGATATTCGGGCGGATATTTTGCGGCTGGAAGAGGAAACTGCGGCGTTGGAAAAGAGGGTTTTGGTATGAGTTCTTATTCGATACCGGGAGCCGTTGAGGAATCCTTAACAGGTGAACCTCCGGTTGTACAGGAATGCTTTCCAACGTATAAGCATGCTGAAACACAGGTCATGAAGCCGTATCCGAAGTATAAAGATTCCGGGGTGGAGTGGATTGGGGAGGTGCCGGAAGGGTGGGAGATGAAGAGGTTAAGGTACCACGCAAAAATTTGTAACGGGCATGATCATAAAAAAGTATGGGATGAAAACGGGAAATATCCAATCATTGGCACAGGAGGTATTTTCGGGCGGGCAAATGATTATTTGCATCCTGGCCCATCAGTAATCCTTGGACGAAAAGGTACAATTGATAAACCTCAATTCCATGAAAATGCTTTCTGGTCTGTAGACACAGCATATTACACAGACATTTTCCCGAACACTAACCCGAAGTTTTTTTTCTATCTGTGCTCCACGATTAATTTCGATTTATACAAATATGGTTCTGCCGTTCCAAGTATGACGCAAGAAGTGCTGAACCAAATTGAATTAACAGCACCTCCTCTTGCCGAACAAACCGCCATTGCCACCTACCTTGACCGCAAAACAGCGGAAATAGATAAACTGATTGCCAACAAAGAGCGGTTGATTGAGCTGTATGAAGAGGAGAAAACATCCGTCATCAATCAGGCCGTGACCAAGGGCCTTGATCCTGATGCTGAGATGAAAGATTCAGGGGTTGAGTGGTTGGGGGAGATTCCGAAGCATTGGGAGGTGAAGCGGCTTAAACACATCTCTCAGGTACGCCAAGGAGTGACTAAGGGCCGCAATCTTTCAGAAAAAAAGACTATAGAATTACCATATCTCAGGGTAGCTAATGTTCAGGATGGTTATCTTGACCTTTCCAAAATCAAAACGATTTCCATTTTAGAGCATGAAGTTGATCGGTTTTCACTCAGGATAGGTGATGTATTGATGAATGAAGGTGGTGACAACGACAAGCTTGGCAGAGGGACAGTCTGGAACGGTGAAATTGCAAATTGTTTACATCAAAATCATGTTTTTAGTGTAAGGCCATTCTGTTCAAATTCAAGCCAATGGATTGCTCTGTGGACAAGGAGCGCAACTGCAAAGATATTTTTCTTTCTCCACGGAAAACAAACAACCAACCTTGCCTCGTTATCATCAAGCAGCATTAAAGAGCTATCAATCCCAATTTCTCCCAAAGAGGAACAAACTGCTATACTCAGTTACCTTGACCAAAAAACAGCGGGCTTTGACACCATCATCAGCAAATTCAAAAAACAAATTAACCTGTTCAAAGAATACCGCACCGCCCTTATTTCCGAAGCAGTCACCGGCAAGATTGATGTACGGGATGCTGGATAGTATGTCATCAACGCTTGCTGCGTACAACAGGGGGAACTGAAAAACAGAGTGCTCAATCTTTAAAACTGATGCATCTCTTTTTAAAGTTGGCCTCTTACTTTTAAAAGGTGAGAGCTGACTTTTTAAAACTGGTCGCATACTTTAAGAAGGTGAAAGCTGACTTTTTAAAACTAACCGCATACTTTAAGAAAGTGAGTGCTTACTTTTTAAAACTGGTCGCATACCTTTAAAAGGTGAGAGCTTACTTTTTAAAACTGATCGCATACTTTAAGAAAGTGAGTGCCCACTTTTTCAAACAGACAGCCCGATATGTAAAGCATCCATGCCGCAATTTCCAGGAGAAAGCAGGCTTCAAGGCTGCGGCTCCGGGAACTGTGCAATAAGAAAACCGCTGATTTGCCAGGTGGGTTTCCTAGTTCCCAAACTCCGGCTTGGGAATTGCTTTTTCTGAAGCTCCGCTTCATTTCTCGAAGCTGGAGCTTCTGTAGAATAGATGTGCGAGACCATTCATTCGCGTAACACGACACCTCGCATTCGTAACATATCTCAGCATGCTGAGGTCCAGACGATGAGCATGCTCAGGATAGAAACGAATGCATGCATTTGATTGGACCGAATGCATACATTTAATCGGATCGAAACCATGCATTCTTCAACCGCAACAAGAGGGAAACACCTTGTCCATCACCAGCGAAGCATCCTTTGAAGCTGCCATCGTTGCCAGCCTGACCAAAAACGGCGGCTATGAGGAAGGACAGGCGGCAGACTACGACCCGGAGACCGGCCTGTTCACCTCCGAGGTGCTGGCCTTTCTCCAGAGCACCCAACCCGCCGCCTGGGAGCGCATAAGCTCTGTCCACGGGCCAGACACGGAAACCCGGCTCATCCAACGCCTCTGCCAGGAAATGGACCTGCGCAGCTCCCTGGACGTGCTGCGCAACGGTTTTACAGACTACGGGGTCAGGTTCCGCATGGCCTGTTTTCAGCCGGAAAGCGGTCTCAACCCGGACACCATTGCCCTGTATGAACAGAACCGACTCAAGGTGTATCGACAGGTCTCTTACAGCCGCAAAAACAGGAACTCGGTTGATCTTGTCCTGTCCCTCAATGGCCTGCCCGTGGCCACTCTGGAGCTGAAAAACCAGTTCACCGGCCAAAACACAAAAAACGCCAAACGCCAGTACGCCAGCACTCGGGACAAGCGGGAGCTGCTCTTTGCCTTTAAAAAACGGGCCTTGGTCCATTTCGCTGTTGATACCGACGAAGTCTATATGACCACCAGGATTGAGGGCAGAAAAACCTTCTGGTTGCCCTTTAATAAGGGCCATAACCACGGCAAGGGCAATCCTCCGGTACAAAATAATTACAGAACCGCCTATCTCTGGGAAGAAATCCTGACAAAGGACAGTTGGCTGGACATCATCAAACGGTTTATTCATCTCCAGGTTGATACAAAGGAACTCGCCGGGCGAACCCACAAGATTGAAAAACTGATATTTCCCCGCTACCATCAACTGGACGCAGTGCGTAAAATTACCGCCCATGCCCGGGAGCACGGGGCCGGGCAAAACTATCTTATCCAGCATTCCGCCGGATCAGGCAAGAGCAATTCCATTGCATGGTTGGCCTATCGGCTGGCAAGCCTGCATAATACGACGGATGAACGCATCTTTGATGCGGTGATTATTGTGACTGACCGCCGAATATTGGATCAGCAGCTGCAAGACACGGTGTATCAGTTTGAGCATAAAACCGGGGTAGTGCAGCGGATCGACAAGGGCAGTGCCCAACTTGCCCAGGCCCTGCACAGCTGCGTTCCCCTTATCATCACCACCCTGCAAAAATTTCCTTTTATCCTGGATGCAGCCAAAGATCTACCCGACCGCCGCTATGCCGTGATTATTGATGAGGCCCACAGCTCCCAGGGCGGCGAGGCCAGCAAAAAGATGAAAGAGGTGCTGGCTGCCAGCTCTCTTGGAGGCATTGAAGCCTCTAACGAGGCGAACGATTCTGAAATTAAATCAGAAATGGGACAGGAAGCGGCATGGCAGTCCGCTGAAGCCGGGGCCTTTTATAGCGCAGAAGCAGACTATGATCTGGAAGACGAAATCCGGGAGATGGTGGAGCAATCCTGCAAGGCCCGTGGCCGACAGCAAAACCTGTCCTTTTTCGCCTTTACCGCCACCCCGAAATACAAGACCCTGGCCGTGTTCGGGCAAAAGGATGCCGCAGGCAAACCGCAGCCCTTTCACCTCTATTCCATGCGCCAGGCCATTGAAGAGGGGTTTATTCTTGATGTGCTGGCAAACTACACCACTTATTCCCTGTTTTTCAAGCTCTCTAAGGCCATTGAAGATGACCCGGAGATGAACAAGAAAAAGGCGGCCCAAGCCATAGCCCGCTTTGTCTCCCTACATCCCCATAATCTGGCCCAGAAAACAGAAGTCATCATTGAACATTTTCGGCAGGTGGTGGCTGCACAGATCGGCGGCAGGGCCAAGGCCATGCTGGTGACCGGGTCCCGGCTCCATGCTAAACGCTATTATGATGAGTTCCAACGCTATCTCAAGGCCAGGGAGTACAAAGACATTAAGGTGCTGGTGGCCTTTTCCGGCAAAGTGCTTGATGACGACTGCCCGGAAGGTGTCACTGAGCCGCAGTTGACCGGATGCAGTGAAAAGGAGCTGCCCACGGTCTTTGAACAAGAGGAATATAAAATCCTCATCTGTGCGGACAAGTTCCAGACCGGCTTTGATCAGCCCCTGCTCCATACCATGTACGTGGACAAGAAGCTGTCCGGGGTCAAGGCCGTGCAGACCCTTTCCCGCCTCAATCGCACCTGTCCGGGCAAGGAGAACACCTTTATCCTGGATTTTGCCAATGACCGGGAGACCATTTTTAATTCGTTTCAGCCCTACTATGAAATTACCACGGTCAAAGAAGAACCGACCCCGAACCATCTCTATGACCTGAAAAATACGCTGGATGCACAACAGCTCTATCAGCAGTCGGAAATTGATGCCTTTGCCCGTGTCTACTTCAGGCCGACCAGTAACATAACCGCCCAAGTACAGAAAGAGCTGAACGCCTTTCTTGATCCGGCGGTTGACCGCTTTAACGCCCTTGCAACCTTGGAAGAGCAGGACGCATTCAAGAAAGGACTGCGCACCTGGACCAATCTGTATGCCTTTCTGGCCCAGATTATGCCCTTGCCTGACCCGGATCTGGAAAAATTCTTTGCCTATACCAGGTTACTGCACAGTAAATTACCCAGGACTGACATTGCAGACCAGCTGCGGGTGACCGATGAAGTGGCTCTGGAATACTACCGGTTGCAGAAGATGAAAGAGGGGGCCATTGCCCTGGAAAAAAACCGGGACGGCGAGCTTGACGGCATAAGCGAGGCCGGGATAAAAAGGCCCAAGGATGAAGAGGCGGCCCTGTCTGAAATCATTGATCTGCTCAACGAGCGTTTTGGCACAGAGTTTGAGCAGGCAGATAAGCTCTTTTTTGATCAGATAGCAACCGAGCTGATGGAAGATCAGACCTTACAGAACCAGGCAAGAGTCAATAGCCTGGACACCTTCAAGTTTCCCTTTGAAGAGCTTTTTATGAACAAGCTGATTGAGCGCATGGAGCAGAACCAGGATATCTTTGAACGGATTGTGGAAAACAAAGAGAACTTTGGTTCAGTGGTCATGGCCTTGATGATGAAAAGCGTTTATGAGCAGCTGAATGAAACAAGGATGCCCTGAAGTTGCCAGTCCATCATAAAAAAACCAGTTAAACGAAAGACGTTTAACTGGTTGATTGTATGTAATGTCGAGCTGGATTCTTCTGAGGTCATGAGCAGGAGGCAGCTCGTTGTCTACGATTTCCTTAAGGACACCAGTTGTTGCTTCAAGTCATCCAGATACATTAAGTTTGTTTGATAAAGATAATTGTTTTTTTCCTGATAGGCATCGCATGCAGATTTAGCATAATTGATCTTTTTTAATAATTCGTAGATACGATTCTGCATGTGAGGTTTGCTGGCGGTTGCTGTAGTTTTCATAATATACTCCTGTAGTCAGAGGGGTAAAAGCAGGCGGCCCGGCTATCTCCTTTTGGGAGACCCGCAGCTTTCCGACACCGCCTCACGACGGCTGTGGCTTTATCAACTTTCTAGCTTGCTAACTCCAGAAAGTGGGTTCTGTACCAGAACCTTCTATGAAAATATAGAAATAAAATAACTTATTCTTAATTATTTATATCACCCTGAAAAGGAAGGTGTCAATAACTTTTCAGGGTATTTTTGAAGGGATTATGGAAGACAAGGCCTTTGGTTTTTTGGGCATGGTGCGAGGGTGAAAAATCATGGCTGGATGAACTGGAAAGCGGCCCTGTGCAGGAGGATAACGACCCGAAAGTGTTTGACATAAATACCGTGAAGGACGTTTCAGGAACTTCCTACAGGGAACCGCACTGTATACCCTCTCCGGTTAGACAGGTGGAGAAGGAGTTTTGAAACCGGCAGCTTTTCTTGAACTTGCTGAACAGGTCGGGGTGTCCCTCTGTATCGGTTCGGCAGGTACGATCAAGGCAAAGGGTGAATCAGCCCTGCTTCAGGCCGCCTTGGGATCAACCTATGATGAAACAGCAGTCACTGAAGAGAACGGCGAAGAGGTGCGACGGGTAACAAAAAATAAGGTGATACCGGCGAATGTGGCGGCGGCTAAATACTGGCTGAACAACCGGAACCCGGAACGCTGGCAGGACAGCCCGGAGCCTTCGGATAACGACCGTGCAGGAGTTGAAATGTTTGCCGAGATGATACGGGAGATGCGGCAGGAGAAAGACCGAGAAATCAGCGACAAGTGCATGAAGGATATTGAAGACGCACCGAATCCGCAGGCCGCTTTTGTTCGGGCGGCTATTGACATTCAGCCGGGATAAGCCGATAACTATGGATTAAATTTTCCCCGGAGGAAATCGCGGAAGAATATTTGATTGCTGATAAAGGGCAGGAGGAAAGGGAAACAGGTTGAAGCCGTGGGTATGCGGTGGTAAGGTTCAGCATCTTGTTACTCTTACCATGAGCATGGATCAATGGCAAAGAAAGTATTATCTCACTATTCCCCCGTTCTTGCCAATAAATATTGGGCCGATGAGAAAGGTTATCTTTCATATTTTTATTGCCCTTATAAAAAACAGGTAAAAACGGATTTTAAAGGCAGGAAACAATGGGGGAGAAAAAAAGGGCTTTATTCACTGACTGTAGAGGATTCTTTGAGCAAAGACCTTGAAACTAAAGTTAGCCCAATATATGAAAAGATCATTTCGTTTAACGAAATTTCAACAGAAGAACGAATGATTTTTTCTCAGTTTCTTATGTCACAACTGATGCGAACTCCCACCTTTATGAGATATGAAGATGCTGTTCGCAATATATTGAATATAAAAGGAAGTCCATTAAATGAACGAGCAGGATGTACCAGCTGTGCAGATGTGTACTATTTTGCCAAGAGAGATTGGTTTTATTTATTAGCGCATGATGATGACTACTTTGTGAGGTCTGACAATCCTGTGCTTCTATCTGGATTTATCGAAAGAAACGAAACATGTTTATATTACCCATTGACCCCGCATATATGTTTTGTAGCCTGTTCAATGCCTGAAGATTGGTGCCCTTTTTGCGATGTTCCAAAAGAGACTGTCGGCTACTGCCTTGAAAAAGGAGATGCACAATTTATCAATTTTCATTTAGCTCGAACTGCATCAGAGTCTCTAATAATAAAACCAAGTCACGACAGTGAACGAGTAGATGCCATTATTACGGATATGTTAGGTCGGTACCCTCAACCGCCATTTTCCTTATTGCCCTTACACTTTCATTCTACTTCAATATCAGAAAAGTATATATCAGAAATCGGCATTTCATACGAAAACGTAAGAAAAATTATGGAATCAGTTGATGGGGTTATTTATCCTTCTTGGACTCCTTTTGAGTTAGAGCCATTTTATAGGGACAAATAAAATGAACATTTTTAGAAAGATATTTTGGTAAAGAGGGGGTAAAGAGGGAATCCAGCTTCCGGTTTCTCAAATCGAAAACATATCCAACGAATTTAAAAAAAACTTGAGCGATGAAGTATTATAGACCTGATATTACCCAAGCATTGATTCATCTAACTGGTGATCGAACGGCCTCAAATGGCTGTAGTGCAGAACAGGCATTGCAAAATATCTTAAAGGAAGGCAAGATTCGGGGAAGCAATTCAACAGGTTTTATAAAAGGGCCTAATAGAGCAACATGTTTTACCGAAATGCCACTTTCTTCAGTTAAATATTTTATAAAGGATCATTATGCTCAACATAAATACGAGAATTACGGAATCGCTATGCACAAATCACATGCTTGGAATCAAGGTGCGAGACCAGTAATTTATTTACCAGATAACGAGGGTGGCTGGATTCCTGATGAAGAAAAATGGCGGCTTGTTAGATTTGAATATGGTGATGTTGATTTCACACATGAAAGAGAGTGGCGTTGTAAAGGGGACGTTAATATGGCAGGAGGAGGAATCTATATAATTGTCCCGGACAATGCGGCAGAAAATAGGTTGCGGTCAAGTGAACAACATAGCTCTCTTTCAATAACCAGTTTTTTGCACATGGATTATCTAAACGAGCTAATGTAGATAAGTTAAAGATCGTAACACACGCAAACAGGACAACTCCTTTAATTTATATTCAATTAGCCGGATGTTATGTTACCGACAACTGACAACACACCATTACAATAGCCAACAGCGATGCAGGACGTTCCGGGAACGCCTCGTTATGAGGGGTTAATTCTCATTCCCTGAAGGTCAGAAGGTCAAAAAACATCAACCGGGTTCTGTCTTCAGCAACTTCAGGCCGAATGTCAAGAAACTGAAAGCCGTTCCGCTTGTAAAATTCCAGCGTCCTTTCATTATTTGCCGCGTCCACAATAATGAAACGGCAGCCTGTTTTATTGCCTTCCGTGAACCACACCTTGATAAGATCAAGAATCCGGGTTCCTATTCCCTGACTCTGAAAATCGGAATTCGTTGCAAGCCGCCCGATTTTCACCGCTGGCATATTTGCATATCTCTTGGCTGCCGGAATGCCGGAGCGTATCTTTTTGAATCTTGAGCGCATGGTATCTTCCGCCCGTATGGAGTCGTTGGAGACACAGAAAAAGGCGACTGTCGAACCGTTCATTTCCACGGCATAGGTCACGGCCACAAGCTCCCTGTCCGCCACCTTTGAATCTTTATGAAAGAATTCATTCAGGTCGTGACTGCCGCAACAAAAAAGGGGCCGATCTTCATCGGCCCCCATTCGTCTGAATATAATCTCTGAACTACCCACAGGGCGAACAGACTACTTTAAAATTTTTGTATGCCTCTTTTGCCCGGTCATAATCGGCTTTCGGCACCTTCTTCTGTTCATTTTCCCGGATAGTTTTAAGGAAACGGCGGGCCGCTTCTCCCTTCAGAACAGGAGTTTCTTTGATTGCTGTTGCCATAATGTTTCCTCCGTATACGTTCCTTTTTCTTCCCATACCTTCTTATACTTTAATTATATTGCCGGATAAAATCAACGATTATCCGCTTTGCTGATAAGATGCCGCATCCCCTGTTTCTTGCCCGTGGGGGCAGATTTTCACAAACCACAGGTAAAGCCACACCCTTGCAACCTCCCTGAGCAACCGGAAAGACAGAAAGAAATGCAGGTGCCGTGAAGACCTGCATGAAGGACAACCCCTTGAAAGTGTTTAAAATGAATACCGTGAACACCTTTGCATTAACTTCTATAGGGGAACTCGCTCTATATCCACTCGGTTTTCAGGTTTGAAGCGAGAGGGAATCATTCTGCAATGGCGGGTACTTTTGCGGCTCACCGGTGAGCAACAAAACTATTTGCAGATAACGAAAGGTCGTTTGATGATCCACAATCGTTTTTGTGGCTCATCTATGATACGCTATAGAACCGCCCGACCCTCTGCGATGTTGATGAGTTTAGTGAAGGCATAAACAGCCGGGCGGCCCTATCCAGTTCGGCACTTTCCGGTATTCTCCGGGGGCTTTGCCGTGGCCTCGAACTCCATGCAACAGAATGCTGTGTGTTGCTTTTAGCACACGCTGACCACATGGCCTCCCGATAATTCAGCACCTCGTTTATATCGGCTTTTCTGGCCTGTAAAATGTCCTTTGTTTCCCCTTCGGCCTCAAATTCAAGAACCTCCCCTATTGTTGCCTGAGTCCCTTCTATACGTGAAGAAAGAACAGCTTCCTGTGTAGTCAACGGCGACAGAAGAACAGAAGCATTCGGGATAGCTGCAAGCGTTCCGTCATATCGGGCAAGCGCGGCATTGGCCGGGCCGATCAAAGGAACAAGGCGCATCCAGTCTATATTTTTCGGTGGGAACTTGCCGTAATGGTATTGAACCGGTAAACTCATTCTGTTCTGTCAGTAAAAATTACAGGCTCAATTCGGCAGGGTGTTTTTTTGCCCCCATAACCGAAAAAGTGGGGGCAGCGTGGGGGCTAGATCAAAAGGTAATAAAAAAAGAGGTTAGCTTAAAAGTGAGCTAACCTCTTGCATATACTTGGTACGCCCGGAGGGATTCGAACCCCCGACCCTCGGATTCGAAGTCCGATGCTCTATCCAGCTGAGCTACGGGCGCATGGGATAGTCGCTGGCAAGATACATCATTTTGTTCAAAGAGGAAAGAATTTTTTAGCAAAGGAGAAAAACTATGCAATGCAATCAATGCGGTGCTGATATCCCTGTATATAAAAATCCGACCCCAACTGTGGATATTATTATTGAAGTGGAACAAGGAATAGTCCTTATTGAACGGAAAAATCCACCCTTGGGCTGGGCCTTGCCAGGTGGTTTTGTTGACTATGGAGAAAGCTTTGAAGAGGCTGCTGTCCGTGAGGCAAAAGAGGAAACCGGCTTAGACGTAACTTTGGTTCGCCAGTTTCATACCTATTCCCATCCTGACCGGGATAAACGACAGCATACTGCTTCAACAGTATTTATTGCCACAGCCTCTGGCATTCCTGTGGGGGCAGATGATGCCAGGCAGGCCCGGATCTTTACACGGGATACACTGCCAGAGCTGGCCTTTGATCATGCTCTTATTTTGCATGATTATTTTGAAAAAATATACTGATTGTCCCGCCATGCACACCTTTCCTCTCTTTTTTTTTCTTCAATAGTTATTGCCTGTTCGTTTTACCTGAGACTTTTATTCTGAAATCTACCCCGAATGTGGTCAATATGGTATAAGGTGGCGTATACTATAATCGTATTTGCTACATCAACAAGGGAGCAAGAATGAGTGAACTCGGTAAAGTAAAGTGGCTGAAGGTAGGCCTGGAATGTCCTGAAATTACCCTGGAGGCAGTAGTGGATCTGGTCGGTGTGTTGAGTGGTTCCGGGGTGGAGCAGGCACCGGTTAAGAACGGTCAGAGTGTGATACATGGCTTTTTTCGCCTTGAAGGTGAGAATATTGAAGCAGAACAGCAAACGGCTCTGCAACGGCTTGAGCAGGAGTTGGCAGATCTGTTTGGGCTTTACGGGCTTACTCCGCCGCAACCAGAGTACTCACTCATGGCAGATGAGGATTGGGCAACCTCGTGGCAGCATTTTTTCACGCCCTTTGCCATTATCCCCGGCTTGGTGATTAAGCCCTCCTGGGAGGAGTATACCCCGGCAGAAGATGAACAGGTGATTGAGATGGACCCTGGTATGGCCTTTGGCACCGGCCAACATGCCTCCACTCAACTGGCTCTCGGTCTTATTCGTTCCTGCTTTGACGGTGGGATACTGACAAGGGTATTGGATGTGGGCACAGGAACCGGTATTTTGGCTATGAGTGCGGCCCTTTTCGGAGCAGAACAGATTGTTGCTCTTGATAATGATCCTGAAGCGGTCCGGGTGGCGCAAGAAAATATAGCTCATAATCAGCTTGCTGACAAAATTACGGTTTCTGGTGATGACCTGCTCCGGATCAGCGGCCAATATGATCTTATCTGCGCCAATATTATCCATGATGTGCTGGTGGATATGGCCTCGAATATGGTTCAGCTCCTTGCTGATAAGGGGTCTGTGGTGCTGGCCGGTATCCTGCAAGGAGAACAGGAAGAGAATATTATTCGCATCTATCAGGAGTTGGGGCTTAAGATGGGACAAACCCTGTATGAAGATGAATGGGTTTCTTTGCTTTTGACAACATGATTTTGTCTTTTTTGAGAAAATAATTTTTTGAACAGATTGTGTTCATGAGGAACTCTGTGGTATATAGAGATTCAGGAGAACAAAAGGCAAAGAATGTAAACCTCTGAGCCCTTTTTACAAAAACTTTCCGTTTAATGCCAAACCGGGAGAAAATTGATGGAAAATTACCAGGAAATTTTTGACAAAAGTCTTGCCGCGCCCGAAGAATTTTGGGCGGAAGCCGCCGAGTCCATTGACTGGTACAAGAAATGGGATGCCGTGCTGGATAGCTCGAATCCGCCGTTTTACCGCTGGTTTCAGGGTGGTGAGATGAACACCTGTTATAATGCTGTGGATCGGCATGTGGAACAAGGACGAGGTGAGCAGAACGCTATTATTTATGACTCTCCGGTGACCGATACGGTGCGTAAGATTTCCTGGGCAGAGTTGCAGGAGCAGGTTGCAAAGCTGGCTGGAGCATTGAAGGCACAGGGTGCAGAAAAAGGCGACACCATTATTATTTATATGCCTATGATCCCAGAGGCCCTGGTCGCCATGCTGGCCTGCGCACGCTTAGGTGTGATTCATTCAGTGGTATTTGGCGGTTTTGCAGCCAATGAGCTGGCGATTCGTATTGATCATGCCCAGCCTAAGATGATTATCTGTGCTTCCGGGGCCATTGAGGGCAAGAAACAGCTGGCGTACAAACCTCTTGTTGAAGCAGCTATTGAGCAATCTGAGCATAAACCGGAAAAGACCATTGTTTTTCAGCGGGATTTTCTCCAGGCCGACCTGGGGCAACCCGGTGATCTGGATTGGGAGAAGATTGTTAAGGATGCCGAGCCTGCTGATTGTGTTCCCGTAGCAGCCACTGATCCCCTCTATATTCTTTATACCTCTGGCACAACAGGCATGCCCAAGGGCGTTATGCGGGATAACGGAGGTCATGCCGTGGCCCTGCACTGGTCTATGAAAAATATTTATGCTATGGAACCAGGTGATGTTTTTTGGGCAGCCTCAGATGTGGGGTGGGTTGTTGGCCATTCGTACATTGTCTATGGCCCGCTTTTGTACGGTTGCACCACTGTGGTGTATGAAGGCAAACCTATTGGCACACCTGATGCCGGGGCTTTTTGGCGAGTCATTTCAGAGCATAAGGTCAAGGCTCTGTTTACCGCGCCAACCGCCTTTCGGGCGATCAAGAAGGAAGATCCAACGGGCTCATATTTACAACAATACGATCTTTCGGCATACAAGACCTTATTCCTGGCTGGCGAACGGTTGGACCCGGATACCTATCATTGGGCAAAAGATCTGTTAAATGTACCTGTGATTGATCATTGGTGGCAGACTGAAACAGGCTGGGCCATTGTGGCTGATCCCATGGGCATTGAGCAGTTCCCGGTCAAACCTGGCTCTGCAACCAAAGCGGTTCCAGGGTATGATGTACAGATCCTTGACGCTGAGGGCAATGAGCTTGGGCCAGGCGAAGAAGGCAATATCGTGGTTAAGCTTCCTCTGCCCCCAGGTACCCTGGCAAACCTGTGGCGCAATGAAGAACGATTTATTTCTTCGTATATGTCCAGATATCCTGGCTATTATGAAACCGGTGATGGTGGCTATATTGATGAAGACGGGTATGTGTTCGTCATGGGCCGGATTGACGATGTCATTAATATTGCCGGTCATCGTTTGTCCACCGGAGCTATGGAAGAGATTGTTGCCAGTCATTCCCAGGTAGCAGAATGCGCTGTTATCGGGCTTAATGATTCCCTGAAAGGACAGAAGCCTCTGGGCTTAGTGGTGCTAAAAGCAGGGGCGGATTCTGATGAAGAGGCGTTGAAAAACGAACTCACTCAGATGGTACGCAACGGCATCGGCCCCATTGCCTGTTATCGGGAAACCGTGGTGGTCAGCCGTCTGCCCAAGACCCGTTCCGGCAAGATTCTGCGCGGTACCATGCGTGCCATTGCTGATGGCAAGGAATATCGAATGCCGTCCACCATTGATGATCCCACCTGTTTGGAGGAAATTTCTTCAGCGTTACAGGAAGTGGGGTATCCTGTGAAATAGGCGTAATAAGTGAGCAAGGTACTGCTCAATAAGGGAAAAAAACAAGATATTTCTTTTACTGCCTTGAGTATTTCCCTTCTTGAGTACCACTATGCGCCTCCTTTGCATGGAGAAAAGCAACCCCTGATAGAATTCGATCTACTCAATAGATCAATCTCAACAATAAACCGCGAGTGATTCAGGTGAAATAGAAATATCCAGATCTTCTGATGGATATACTTCACCGTCTATAACATAGTTCCTTGGAGGCTCGACTGTTATCTGGACGTGCTGCGCCCGCACATGATTGACAGAGGGACCGGGATTGACACTCAGCATCCCGGCAATTGACAGCTCCAACAGGCCCATGATCCCGCCTCCTGACTCTGTATTAATCCATGTTATATCAAGGAGTCCATCAAGAAAATCAGGTTCTCCATTTCCCTGTGCAAGTATTGTGGTTAAAGGAGCCGCGTTTGCCACGACCAGACTCGTGGTCTCCAGGGTAAAAGGCTTCCCTCCATCAACAGTAATGGTCATTTTCAGGAGTTCATTCTGCTGCACTGCCTGCCAAAGCCCCATCAAATAGGCAAGCTGTCCATACTCGTTTTTTTCCTGGCGTCCAGCTGATGATATCATTTTCTGCTCAAATCCTAACCCGACAAGCAAGAGTACCAAACGGCCATTGCATTCTGCCGTGTCAATCACCCGTGTATGCCCGGCAGTGATATAGGAACATGCTACCTCAACAGGAAGAAACTTGACCTTTATCCCCATAAGTACATGGCAGAGCGCATTGGTTGTCCCCAGAGGAATGATGCCCAGTTTGTTATCCGTATTAACCACGGCGGCAGCAACCTCAGAGACCGTACCATCTCCGCCACAGGCAATGATAGTACCCGGATCAGCAGCCACTGCTTCCTCAGCAAGACTTGTAGCAGATTCCGTCTCGGACGATTCTTTAATGGTCAGCAGATAATGCGAGGAGAGTTCTTCAATAATCTGCTCCTTGTACTCGCGCCATTTACCTTTTCCTGCGACAGGATTGGCAATAATCCATGCCTTGGGTAATGCAGAGAACTGCTCGTGCTTAATCACTTTCATCAGCAATTTTCGTTGCCGTTTATTAAGCCGTATGGTTTTCCTCAAAATCTTTAAGTGCTCAAGGACATCTGTTACGTCGTTATTCCTTGTTTGGCTGAGAAGAAAAGCCGCAATGACCAGTGCTGAACGACCGCGACCAAGTGCGCAGTTGACCAGTACTGGTCCCTTATAGGTCTGTTGATTTTTGATCCAGATAATTGACTGAATAAGCTCTTCTTCACTGGGGATGGCGTGGTCAAGAACAGGGATATTGAGATAGGAGATGTTTTCAAATGAGGCAGCCCAGTTCAGTGGTTCAAACTCAGCAGTAACATCCAGCATCGCTAGAATCTTTTTTTCTCTCAGAACCGGGGCATCGCTTGGTGTGACCCTGTCACCAATAAACAGGTTATCGCTGATGCGCTGAATAGAGGGCACTTTATCAAGGTCACGAGCTATTTTGTTATAGCTATGAATTATGAGAAGAAAAGGTATAAATGCAAATTTAATACAAAAGGGTATCCTGCCATTGCTTTTTTTTCTGAATATTCCTGGATTGTTAGTGAAATAGGCAATACTCACACAGAGCAGAGACAAGGCCGTCCAGAGGCACAGGACAGAGCACAATCCTGGCCAAAAGGAATAGGCTGAGAGAATCGCAAGGATTCCTGTCAAAAAATAAATAATACCAAATTTCATAAGCGTACCAAGAAAAAATCCCGGCCTAAGGGGCGGGTATTGCTTAAACAAGATTGTGGTTATATTTCAACTTGCCATTATAGCATATTTCTGAAGAGAAGTGATTTCCTACTGATTTTTTTTGCGTGTGATTATTTTTTTGAGATATGGCTTCAGTTCCTTGAGTATTTTATTTTCAGGGTGTACACTCTGTAATAAACAAAGCTAATAAACGAAGCCGTTCTACGGAGTTTCCGCAGATAAGCGTCCACGGGGATGCTGAACCGCACTGAGACATCAGAAAAATGTCAGGGTGGGAGGGCTTCAGATTTTTTTGAAAGGAGGATCATGTGGATCGGGTAGATTTTCCCTTTTTGGGTAACACTATTATTATGGCGGTGGTGATTCTGACCCACGTTTTTTTTGCTTTTTTTGCAGTTGGTGGGTCAGTGCTGGCTGTGTTTTCTGAGTGGTGGGGAGGCAGAAAAAACGACAACGATTATCATAGGCTTGCGAGAGGACTGTCAAAGTTCCTTTCCGACATGATGAAGATTAATGGTGTACTTGGTGTTGCCATTGTGGTCTTGACCATAGGCCTTTGGAGTAAATTTGGTGCTTTTCTGTATTCAACGCAGTTCTGGCCGTTTTTAGCTGAGGGTGCTGTTTTCCTCCTTTTGATGATTTTTTCTGTAATCTATCATAATACCTGGGATACAACATCTCGCGCAATGCACATTTTTTACGGGTTATTGACAGGATTTTTCGCCATAATGGCCGGAGTCTTGATTAATGGTATTTGGGCATTCATGATGGTTCCAGGTAAGTGGATGGAGACACAGTCTCGGTGGGATGCTTTTTTTACCCCCATTCTCACCGAGTCCACCACCCATATTATTATCCCCTGTTTTATTAATGCTGCTTTGATCCTGTTTGTCTGGAGCTACTGGAAGTCCAGGAAGCCGAGTGAGGATCAAGCGTATTATGCAAAGGTCAACAAATTTACAGGGGTTATCGGTGCTTCCCTGCTTATTCTGCAGCCGATCTCAGGTATTTTCTTTTTACTCAAAGTAAAATCATCAACTGAAGAACTGCCAGTTCCTAATCCTTGGGCCCAGCTTTCTGGTGGTGCTGCTCAGCCTTTTCTGTGGATGATGATCGGTCTGGCAACAGTTGCTGTTATTCTTACGATTATTTATTGGGTTCGTAAACATGATAAAGGAAGAGTCTTTCTTTTATTCGCCTCTTTCTGTATGTTTTTTGCATTTTTTATGGGGGCATATACCCGTGAAAAAGCCCGTAAGCCGTACTTGGTCTGGAATGTTATGAGTATGGATCAGACGTTTACCAAAACAATGAAGGAAAAGGGCGTTGGTGATGAACCAAAGTCAGCAGTCGGAGCTATTATTGACGGGAAGCAGGTTTTTCAGGGGTGTAAAGGTTGTCATGTCTATAAAGGAGAGGGCGGATCAATAGGGCCTGATCTGACCAATATCGCCGAAAAATATGCGGGCAATAAGACTGTGCTCATGGATTTTATCCGTACTCCTCCCAGCCCTGCAAATATGGTTATGACGCCTTTTAGTGGCTCAGAAGCTGAACTTGAGGCAGTGACGGATTATTTGCTGCAAAAGGGTGTTGGTGATGAAGCAAAGCCAGCAGCCGGAGATGCTGTAGATGATGTGCAAAAGGATGTTGGTGATGAAGCAAAAACAGCAGCCGGAGATGCTGTAGACGATGTACAAAAGGACGTTGGTGATGAAGCAAAGCCAGCAGCCGGAGATGCTGTAGACGATGTGCAAAAGGACGTTGGTGATGAAGCAAAGCCAGCAGCCGGAGATGTTGTAGAAGGTGAGCATGTGTTCCAGCTGACTTGTAAGGGCTGTCATGCCTATAAAGGGGAGGGCGGATCAATGGGGCCTGAGCTGACCAATATGGCCCAAAAATATGCGGGTAACAAGGCAGAACTCATGGATTTTATCCGTACTCCTCCCAGCCCCGCAAATAAGATTATGGCACCTTTTAGTGGCTCAGAAGCTGAACTTGAGGCAGTGACGGATTATTTGCTGCAAAACTGATCCATTTTTTGCTTACAGTTATAAAGCCGTTCTTAATAAAGAGCGGCTTTTTTTATTGATGTGAAGGAGCATCGCATGGACTCTCAAATTAAAGTGTTGTTTGCCGGTCAGATTCAGGATGGCTATGATCCGCAGCAAGTGCGAAAAAATTTAGCCAAACTGCATCAGGTATCTCTGGACAAAATCGAGGCACTTTTTTCCGGGAAACGCAAGGTGGTGAAAACTGTTAGTGATTATGCAGCAGCACAGAAAATCCAGCAGGTGTACAGCAATGCCGGGGCCGTTTGTACCATTGAGCCTCCACCAACAGAAGAAGAACAAAACGTAGCCGTTACTGGCAGCAGTCCTGTTCATGATTCAACTCCTGAAGATGATGCTGGGCAATCAGGAAGGGCAGCGGAAGGCAAGGAACAGGAACAGCAAGAGCCTGCTGCTTCAGATGCTCGCTTATCTAATACGTTTGTCTCAGATTCTCTTGAGGCCCCATCAATAAAATTTGAGGTACTGACGTATCAATCCCTGGCTGGGAGCGATAATCTTGCTGTTGCCAGTATGCTCTATCATGCTCAACATAGCGGTGTTCGCCTGAAGCAGGTCAGGATTACTCTCAAAGAGAGTGAGGTGATCCTGGAAGCAGGGGCACTGCATTTTCAACGGGGTGAGATCAGTATTGAAAGTAAGATTGGTGGAGCCGGGGGCTTTTTTAAGAAATTTGCTGCAAATAAGTTAACAGATGAGGCGACCTTTAAGCCAATCTACAGAGGAAGCGGTGAGATCTATCTTGAGCCAGGCTTTGGACATTATATCTTACTTTCCCTGAAAGATGAAGAAGTTGTTACTGACAAAGGAATGTTTCTTTCCTGTCAAAGCTCAGTGAATGTTGGGGTGGCCACCCAAAAAAAATTGACAACAGGTTTGCTCGGAGGAGAAGGCTTTTTTCAGACTAAGCTTTCTGGAAAAGGAATTTGTGTGCTCCAATCACCAGTCCCTTTAAAGGAAATTGTTAAGGTCAAACTGGATAATGAGACCTTGCAGGTGGATGGTAATTTTGCACTTCTTCGTAAAGGGAATGTAGAATTCAGTGTCAAAGGAGCCACCAATTCGTTGGTTGGTTCTATGACAAGCGGTGAAGGGCTGTTGCAGACTTTTTACGGCACAGGTGAGGTATGGCTTGCTCCTACCCAGTCAGTGTATCAGCAGTTGGCCCTCAGTGGGCTGGGGGGAGGCAATGTGAAAGGAGCTGGGGCCCGAATCAAATAATACCCTCATAGGAACCACCGACTTCTCTACCTGGTGTGGTACAAGAAATCGGTGGTTTTAAAAGTTTTATTGCTTAGGCGGTGAGTCGTTCCTGAGCCTCTTTATAGCGGGCAGCAGTTTTTTCTGTGATCTCCGCTGGCAGCGGCGGGGGAGGTGGTTGTTTATCCCAATCCAGAGAAGAGAGATAATCCCGCAGAAATTGTTTGTCAAAGCTGGGCTGTCCCTGGCCTGGTTTATACACATCCATGGGCCAGAATCGAGAAGAATCAGGAGTCAATACCTCATCAATAAGAAGTAACTCGCCATCTACCATGCCAAGCTCAAACTTGGTGTCTGCAATAATGATCCCTTTGCTGCGGGCATACTCTGAAGCCTTTTCGTACAAACGGACGCTGATGTCTGCCATTTTATCCGCAATATCCTTGCCAATGATTTCTTCCATCTGGGCGACAGAGATATTCTCATCGTGCAAACCCTGTTCTGCCTTGGTGGATGGCGTAAAGAGTGGTTGGGGAAATTGATCAGATTCCTGCATATTCTCGGGCAGGGCAAAACCACAGACTGTGGTGTCTTTTTTATAGGCTGACCAAAAGGAGCCAGAGATATAGCCCCGAACAATGCATTCAATAGGCATAACCTTGGTGCGGCGCACCAGCATGGATCGGCCTTCCAGCTGATCCCGGTATTGGTGGCAGACTTCCGGATATTGATCAACATCAGCGGAAAGCAGGTGGTTGGGCACAATATCAGCCAACAGGTCAAACCAAAAAAGGGAAATCTGGGTCAGTACTTTGCCTTTGTCGATAATGGGATCATCCATCACCACATCATAGGCAGAGATTCTGTCTGTTGCGATCATGAGCAATTTATCTTCATAACCGGGGATTTCATACATGTCGCGAACCTTGCCCCGATGAAGCAGGTTCAGTTCCGGCAAGTCGGTCCGGATAACAGGGTTACTCATGGTGTGTTATCTCTCAGATGGATTTGGTGATTGTAGGGGCAGGCCCCTGTGCCTGCCCGGTGTGAAAAAGGGCGGACACAGGGGTTTCGCCCCTACAGGATGGGGGTCAGCTTTACAGACTCAATTTTTTGACGGCCTCAATAACAGCATCGCTGGAAGTGGCCTCAACAGAGAGCAGCAATCCTTCTTTCTCATAAAAGCCGATTAGCGGAGCAGTTTTCTCATTATAGGTGGCTAAACGGTGGCTGATGGCCTGTTCGGTTTCATCTTCGCGCTGTATAACCTTGGAACCGCATTTGTCACAAATGCCTTCCTGTTTGGGCGGATTGGATTTAACATTATAGATAGCCTGGCAATCACTGTTTTCGCAGGTGCGGCGGGTGCAGAGACGATCCAGAATGATGTCCTTGGGTACGTCAATGTTGACAGCCTTGTCCAGAGTTATGTCCAGTTTGGCAAGCAACTCTTTCAGGGCTTCAGCCTGGGGAATAGTACGGGGAAAGCCATCCAGCAGAAAACCCTTGGCGCAGTCGTCTTCCTGGAGGCGTTTTTCCATAATCCCCATGATTAGAGAATCAGGTACCAGGTCACCGCGTTTCATATAGCCTTCAGCCTCTTTTCCCAGGTCGGTTCCGGCCTGAACAGCACCGCGCAGGATGTCGCCAGTGGAAATCTGGACAGAACCGTCAATAGCGGTCAATAATTTGGCAACAGTTCCTTTACCTGCACCGGGCGCACCAAGAAGGATAAGCTTCATGGGTATTCTCCTTAAAATATTCGTAATGTTTTCTTATGATTACTGATAAAGCAGAGCTGGCCTGGAGAAAGCATCATCTGGAGCTTCTCGTTATGGTGTGCTGCTTTTCTGTTGAAGTTCTGTTGAAGATGAGGGATTAACTCTCCTCAAGGAAGAATTGATCACCTTACACTATCTTTGCCCTTGATGGTAGGAAAAATATGCAAGGGATGATGAAATTTCAGGATAAGCAGGGGAAGAAAGCCCTATTGGGGCAATAAGTCTGAACGAAAAGGAAAATGAAGAGGACAATCAAGAGGAGAGGATATTTGCATTTGTCGTGCTCCAGAACTTTTCCTCTTCATAGCACAAGGGGGATTTTTACATGATACCACGGCTTTTTATAAAGAATATGAACGCTGCTGCGAGAAAATTCCAAATATAGTTGAGATGTCCCTGGAGAGTATTTTCAAGAGATGGGCTGGCAGCCGCAACAAAGGTCGGAGTTAAAGTAATGAGGATGATGAGTATCAGAGTTTTTCTGTTCATTTAGCTGCTCCTTCACCGGTCAACAGTGCATTTAAAGAGATGGTGTTGTATAGATCTGTTGGCGTTATGTGTTTTGTTTAGCAATGAATGTGCCATTCTTCTTGGAGGTAAACGAATTTTGACTATTATCTTGTTTTTGTTGAAATTTCTAAGGAATATAGAAGTGCAAAGAGGGATGACTTTTCTTGGTGGGAAAGATATTTTGTTTAATAATTGGTCAATATGGTTTGCTGTAGTCTACTAATGTATGGTTTGTTACTTTTATGTAAACATTGAGGGGAGGGAAGGCGTGAGTATTTTGCAAAAAGAAGGGGCAAGACCAACAAAAGGTTCGTCTTGCCCTCAAGGATTCAGCAGTTTAACAATGCATCTGCTCAAGAAAAGAATCAGTCGATTTCATAGGTAAACTGTTCCTTTTCTGTAAAGATTACATCACCTTTTCCACCGCTTATGTAATACAACAGCTTCACTTCGATTTCAACCTCTTCGGTATCAGAATCAAAATGCATCAGGTGTTCGACCTTCTGCGTCTGCATCGGAGGCAAGGTCAGATCAATGATTTCTTTAATCTGCCAGGCACCGTAGCGCATATCCCGGTCCATATCCAGGCCGATTTCAAACCAGGTTTTCTGCGCAGAGTAGAGTACTTGTTTCTTGGGGTCTTTTTCATACAGATCTCGTGCGGTCACTTCCAGGACCACTTTGCCTGACCACAGTCAGCCGTCCGGGATACGATGCCCTGCCTTGTTTTCCACAAAGGCGGTAACCACAGCACTGGGTACCCAGGCTTTATCATTTTTTACGCCCTTTATTTTGCCGGGAAGATGACGATATTGTGCAAAGTTGACCTTGAGTCCGAGCCCTTTTTTCACCATGTCCAGATCATGACCGCCAGGCATAAGATGGCTCTTTTTGCCAGTCTTGCTATTTTTTTCCATGTGGCAGTCCTGACAGGTTTCAGTACCGCCGTTACTTTGGTAGGCGTTCTGGAAACTGCCGGATAGGGTATTAC
This sequence comes from Candidatus Electrothrix sp., assembly GCF_052785085.1. NCBI lineage: Bacteria > Pseudomonadati > Thermodesulfobacteriota > Desulfobulbia > Desulfobulbales > Desulfobulbaceae > Candidatus Electrothrix > Candidatus Electrothrix sp. Next base: position 39,996 of record NZ_JALAAI010000002.1, on the reverse strand, counting down.
ACTGGATGGTCTCTCCGTCTGGTGCTTTGTACTTGCCATGACATTGCATACACATGACCGAGCGAGTAATGTCAACGGTCTTGATGGTCTCATGAGCACCGTCGCTATCTGCACCGGTGGGGCCGTAAATGGCACCTTTTTTGGGGGCTCCGCGTAGGCCACGGGCAACAGAGGTGGCCTTCAGATTATGACAGGAAACACAGCCGACATTCAGCTTGGACAGCTCTTTTTCCGCTTTTTTCCCAGCTGGTTTGTCTTTCTCTTTATGGGCTGTAATGACTTTCTCAGCGATTTCAACGGCCAGTTTTTCAGAAGCGTACTGGATCACCGGGGCATGACAGTCGTAACATTTCATCACCTCGGCCTTGGTTATCGGTTTCTTCCATTCTTTAGGGAGACCGATGGCAAGGAAATTATGAATACCTTTTATAGAACCAGGAGATGTGACAGACTTGGCATGCCAGGACTCCTTCCACTCTTTATAGATTTCAGGGTGACATTCGGCACATTTCTTCTCGTCCAGAATATCGACGAGTTCGTCAATAGTGTTTGCCTCTTTTGTGACAACAGCATGGGGATTCTTGCTGACTTTCTTTTTGCCTTCTTGGGCCGCAAGGGGGTGTGCGAACAGCATAATACAGCTAAGTATCAAGCTTGTCCGAAACAGCATGGTAACTGCTTTCATACTTGTTTTCCTCCGTATTAAGAAAAAAAATAACTTCAATCCAACTTGATCATAGAGCCTGAATATCACCTCCTTTCAGCTGCTGCATTTTTGTCCTCCTTTCTTCTTGTTCGAAAGTTAAATAAAGTTGTTAAGTGATAATAATCTGATCTGAATATATATTTGACTATACATATATTACACTGTGGTACTAAAATGAAAAGTGAAAAATGTTTGAAAAGAAAAAAAATTGTTCTGAGCATTACGTATTAAAATAAATACGATGTTTTTTTAATATCTTGATGAAAAGTGGTTTTTTTCAAGTTTTGTTGCCCTTTGACACAGGGAGGGATGGGAGTTTATTGCAAAGGCATTGCTGTTGATAAGTTGTTCGATTTCAGTACAGGTCTGTTCCCAAGGCCCGGAATTATCAATCACATGATCTGCTGCTGTTGCTTTCTTCCTGAGAGATTGTTGGGCAGCAAGGGCATCTTGTGCTTCTTGTGCGCTAACATGATCTCGCTCTATGATACGTTGTATACGTACTTTGCTTTTTGCAAAGACAACAAGGATCAAGTCTACATCTTCTTGCCAACCTGCTTCAAAGAGCAAGGGGATCTCGACCAGGACCGACCCCTGAAAACGGGCTATTTGCTTGTTCATTTCCTGGCGTGCAAGAGGATGGAGAGTTGCATCAACCTGGGTCCGTAGATCAGGGGATCTAAAGAGTTGTTGACGAAAATACTGGCGGTCAAGTTCTCCTTTTGCAGTAAAATATGTCTTTGGTAAGAGGGTGCGGAGGGCCAGCCAGCCCACTTGCTGGGGTTGGAGAAGAACACGGCAGAGTTGATCAAGATTGATCAGCGGCAGTTTGTAGTGCTGGGCAAGAAAAGAAGAGACACTGCTTTTACCTGATCCAATCCCACCAGTAATCCCAATGACGTGCTGTGGCTTCTCATGCTGTTGAAGCATCTCGGAGTCGGGTAAGTATCTTGTGCATATCCGGCCATAACGGCGCTGTGAATTCGCATTCTTTGCCAGTTATGGGGTGGGTGAAGGAAAGCGTTGAGGCGTGGAGCAATTGTCGCTCTGCGTTTACGTTGAGTTTTTTTTCAAGCTTACCGCCGTAGAGGGTATCGCCTGCTACAGGGGCATTCAGCGAAGACATGTGAACCCTGATTTGATGGGTACGGCCAGTTTCAATGCCTATTTCTGCAAAGCAAAGGCTGTTTGGGAAGGTTTCCAGGATGTTCCAGACCGTTGCTGCATATCGTCCATCAGAGCGAATAGCCATTTTTTTACGATGAACCGGATGCCTGCCAACAGGGGCAACTATGCGCCCGGTACGTTGTCCATTGCTCTGTCCCTTTGGGACTGTGGGAAAACGCACCAGCAGGGCATGATAGGTTTTATAAACCCTGCGTTCCTTAAAAGCTGCTGAGAGCATGGCCTGTACTTTTTTGGTCCTGGCCACCAGCATGATCCCTGAGGTGTCCTTGTCGAGCCGGTGGACAATGCCTGGTCGGTCGCTTTCAAGGGGAGCCATATCAGCAATATCAGCATAGCGGTGAAGCAAACCATTAACCAGGGTCTGGTCAGCATGGCCAGCAGCCGGGTGGACCACTAATCCTGGTGGTTTGTTGATGACCAGGAGGTTTTGGTCTTCATAGAGGACATCAAAATCAACATGCTGGGCCTGCTGTTCGTTTTCCTGGCTCAGTTGCGGAAAATTTACTGCAATAAGATCGTTACGCTGCAGACGGTATCCTGGCTTTACGGTTTTATCGTTAACAAGGATATGGGAAGAACGGATGTATTTCCCCAGGCTGGAACGGGAATGATCAGGATAATGGAGGGCCAGATAATGATCAAGGCGTATTCCGTTTTCTCTGGATTGGATTCGGTGCTGTGAATGAGCCAGGGAGGAGGGCAACATGATCCTGCAAGCAAGAAAATCAGACAAAAATTTTATCGATTTGTTTTGCCACTTTTTCTTCTTCAATCTTTTTGGCAAGAGAAATCTCTTTGATTAAAAGACTCTTTGCCGTGTCCATCATCTTACGTTCACCGTAAGAAAGGTCTTTATCTCCTTTGAGCAGGAGCAGATCACGGAGCACCACTGCAACTTCAAAAACAGAACCGGTCTTTATTTTTTCCATATAATCGCGGTATCGCCTGTTCCAGGTCTGGGCACTGACCTTTATATCGCGATCTTTGAGGATATCAATGACCTTTTTGACCTCATTTTTGGAAATAATAGGTCGAAGTCCAACATTTTCACTGGTTGCTGTGGGGATCATGATCGTCATGTCATTATCAAGGATCTTGAGAATATAAAACGATTGATCAATACCGCCTATAGCTTGCACCTCAATATCTTCAATGTGGCCCACGCCATGTGAAGGGTATACTGCCATATCACCTGCTGCAAACATAGTTTTCCCCTTGCCTTTACTCATAACAACTCCGGCTGACTGCAAATTGAATACATATTGAAAATGACCATAATACCATAGTTTTTCTTTTTTAGCAAAGCAAGGAAGGTGTTGTTCAGATGTTGTTTATTTTTTGTTAAGAAAACATAGTGTCAGTGCTCCAACAACAGGATGTTGAGACGGTATTCAACGTCCGTTAATCATATTCATGCATTTATCCACTCCCTGTTGCAGGAAGAGATCAAGAGCCTCGTGAATCAGAGCAAGCCGTTCGTTAAACAGAGCAAGTTCTTCATCGTTCAGATTGCCCAGCACATAACGGTCCACAGGTATCCCGCGTCCTTGTTCGTCACGTTCCGGGCGTCCTATGCCTATTTTCAGGCGGGCAAAATCAGAGGAACCCAAATGCTGGATCAGAGAACGGATTCCATTATGTCCACCAGGGCCTCCTTTTGCTGCCACTTTTATTTTTCCTTTGGGAAGATCAAGATCATCATAGATAACCATGATATTTTCCAGGGGGATTTGATAAAAATCAGCAAAGCGGGCCGCACTTTCCCCGGATTTATTCATAAAGGTTTGGGGCTTGAGGAGGATGACCCGTTGACCGTTAATGCGTTGGGCAGTATAGAGCCCGTTCCATTTTTTATTATTCAGGGTGCAGCGTTGTTGATCAGCATAATCATCTACAGCTAGAAAGCCTGCATTATGACGAGTCAGCTCATATTTTATTCCTGGATTACCGAGCCCGATAAGAAGATAATGGGTATCAGCCATAACAGCCTGGTCCTTTGGTGCGAAAATGTTTGATACTCTGCTTTATGAGAGGGAAGAGAGGGAGAATGACGGTAAGAAAAAAGAAGGAGAACAGCCTTTTATAACCTTTTGCCAGGTTGTATAAAAAAACCGGAAGAAAGGAGGCTTTCTTCCGGTTCTGGTCTAATATTGATCAAATATTGATCAATTCGACGCCTGAAGTCCTCTTAATAAACAACAGCACAAACATCTGATGGATTGTCCAGCATCTTTACGTTTTCAGGAATTGGCAAGTCACCACAGTGGATCCCGTCGCCGCCACGCTCCAAAGAAGTAATGTCAGTGGTGATCTCATCTGGAATATCCAAAGGACGTCCCTGAAGGACTATACTCTGTTTGGGAACATTCAGATCACCACCCATATCAACACCTTTGGCAACGCCAGTCAAGCGCAGGGGAACGTTGAATTTTCTGGTGCTCTCAAGATCAATCTCCTGAAAGTCAACATGAAGTACCTTTTCCTGAACTGGATCTTTTTGGATTTCACGAATCAGAACATGGCGTTGTTCAGTAGTGTCCCCTTCAACCTTCAGGGTGACTACTGCATTACGCCCATGTATAAACAGCAGATCTTTATACAGGATTGTCTCGTCAAATTGCAAGGGAAGTGCTTCCTCTCCCTTGCTGTATACTACTGCTGGTGTCTTTTTATCCATACGAAGACGCCGTGATTCACCTTTTCCGAAAACTGTCCGAGCAGCAGCCGGAATATCAACCTGAATCATATCACTCCCCTTCCTTTTATAAGAGATAGAACAAAATTAGAGTTTGGAAAATTTATACCGGAACGGCAACCGAACAGCAGACAGGTTACACAAAGAGATAACTGACCGAGTCTTCCGAATGGATGCGACTGATAGCTTCACCAAGTAATTCACCGACAGATAGTACTTTGATTTTATTGCAACGTTCCCCTTTATCAGCAAGCGGTATGGAGTTAGTTACAACCAATGATTTTATCTGTGAGTCATTAATTCGCTCAATAGCTGGCCCGGAAAGGACAGCATGGGCGCAACAGGCATGAACTTCCTTGGCTCCGTTTTCTTTTAATTTCGCAGCAGCACTACATAAGGTGCCTGCTGTATCGACCATGTCATCAAGTAAAATAGCTGTCTTGCCGTTGACATCACCGATAACATTCATGGCCTGGCATTCGTTGGCCCGTTTGCGGCGTTTATCAATAATAGCAAGGTGCGCATTAAGGCGTTTGGCAAAGGCTCTGGTTCGTTCCACTCCGCCAGCATCTGGAGAAACCATAACCACATCTTCAAAATTCCGCCGGATATGCTTCAGTAAAATAGGAGCAGAGTAAAGATGATCCACCGGGATATTGAAAAACCCCTGAATCTGTCCTGCGTGAAGATCCATACACAGCACCCGTCTGGTTCCCACTGCCATTAACATCTCAGCCACAGCTTTCGCTGTAATGGGCACACGAGGGCGAACTTTCCGATCCTGGCGAGCATAGCCGTAATAGGGCAGAACAGCAGTAATACGTCTGGCAGATGCCCTGCGCAATGCATCCACCATAATCAGCAATTCCATGAGATGATCATTAACCGGCGTACAGGTCGGCTGGATGACAAAAACATCAGTACCCCGTACGTTTTCCCCTATCTCGACAGAAACCTCGCCATCACTGAACTGTTTGACTTCCGCCTTTGACAGCGGCATGTCGAGATAATTGCAGATTTCCTGAGCAATTTCGGGATTGGCGTTTCCGGTGAATACCTTCATTATATTTGGCATTTATTCAGAACCTCTATGTCATGCCTCTATGAAAGCTGGCTGGGGCGGAGGGATTCGAACCCCCGAATGCAAGGATCAAAACCTTGTGTCTTACCGCTTGACGACGCCCCATCCTGTTTTTTCAAAGTATTTTTTGACCTTACTGTATTATCTTTTTTTTCTGTCTTCTGAAAGAGGAGAAGCAAGATATACCTGATCATATTTTTGTTGGAGCAGGCTATAGCATTGTTCAGCCTTTTTCACATCGTCTTGGTGAAAAAGGCCAAAGACGGTTGAGCCTGAGCCAGACATCATAGCCCCTGTTGCTCCATTGGCAAGCAACTGGTTTTTGAGATCCTGAAGAGCAGGGTGACGTTGTATTGTCACGCGTTCAAGATCATTATGCAGATCCTCTGGGACACGAAACTTCTGCCCACCCCCTGAAACAGCTTGCTGTCTGCATTTTTCAGAGCAAAAGAAAATAGACGTTTTTTGCTCTTCTGTCAATGTATTTTTTCTCTCTGGTGCGGAAAAAGTTGCATAGGCCCATTTGGTCGAGACAGGAATGCCTGGATTAACCAGTAGGATACGGTAGTCAGCCAACGGCGGTGCCTGGACAAGATGTTCCCCTCTGCCTGTGGCATGAGCTGCTGAAAAATTATATATAAATAAGGGGACATCAGAACCTATGCGTCCGCCGAGTTCTGCCAGTTGTTCTGTTGAACATGTTGTGCTGAGTAGTTGATCAAGCCCGTTCAAGACAGCAGCGGCATCACTGGAGCCACCACCCAGACCAGCTGCTATGGGGATATTTTTTTTGAGGACAATATGGATCCCCTGGTCTTCCTTGCCGGTTTCCTTGAGAAAAAGTTGGGCAGCCCGGACAGCAATATTATCTGTATCATCAGGAAGGTCTGCATTGGGACACTGGATGCGGATGCCAGGTTCTGCTGTAAGGCGCAGTTTAAGGTCATCGTACAGGGAAATCTTTTGCATCAGGGTCTCAAGCTCATGATAACCATCCTTTCGTTTCCCAAGGATTTTTAGGGAAAGGTTGATCTTGGCAGGAGCCCGGAGTTTGATGTGAGTGGTTTGTTGTTCCATGGCAATCACCGTTGCAACGCATGAAGAAATCTGTTTTTCAGGGATGTTGCCTTTGCGATTGCAATACGCTTCCATCTGGATTGGGCCAGCTCGTTATTAAGTGACGTATCAGGGAAAGAAAGCTGATGTGTCCTCAAAAATTGTTGTATTCCGGTTTCTTTTATTGTGACACTGAGTGCAAGAGTTTCGCCTGGAGCCATTTGATCTTCTGTTATAACAGGTAAAAGGAGTATGGGGTCATCTCCGTATGAAAAGATAATATTTTTTTTGTCCGGGAAAAGCCATTTGGCGTCACCAGTCAGGAAAAGGGTTTGAAAGTCATCGGGTTCCTGAAAGGTCATTACTTCGATATCCTGTGTCCTGTTATGCACTGTGATACATTCAATCTCAAGAATACCGATCTGTACGCTGGGGTCTATCCTGAGCCAGAGTGGGACCTCTTTGACCTCAAGTTCAAAGGTAACAGCTGTCTGTTTTTCGCTGGGGTAATATTGACATTGACTGTTTTCCGGGGTAAAGTTTCCCTGGCTGTCCCAATAAAACTCCATGAAATTGTTTTTATCTGCCTGTTTGCCTTTCCAGACAGCCTTTTCCCGGTCAACAAAAAGAGTATATGCCTTGGCGTGTTGAAGAGATTTTTTCGTCGCAAACAGCTCTTCTGTATATCGTTTAAGATACTCTCTGCTTGTTGGGTGTTTGGCGGCTATTTTGAGTAATGCTTGTTCAAAAAAATCAGCAGCAGCCTCCCAGCCCAACCACTCAGAGGCTGTCTGTGCAGCTCCTTGTTTGAGCCGTGCCAGCTCATCTGGATTTTCTTTCAGATGTCGGAGCAGGCGCACCACCTCTTCCTCATTATCCTGTTCCACAACATAACTGTTCTGGTTATGAATAATGTATTCGTCATGTCCAGTGACATCATAGACCAGAGCTGTGCCGCCGCAGTGAAACATTTCCAGGGGTGGGCCAAACATCCCTTCCACATAACTGAGTTTAAGAACCAGGTCGCAAGAACGATAGATTGCCGGGGTTTGGTGAATAGGGATCTGTGAAAAAATCCTGTCAACATGATCGTATTGATCAATATTCGATGAAGTAAGGAGCCAGATTTCATCGGCTCGGGCCTTTTTTGCCAGCCTGATAGAAGCAGGAACATTTTTATAGGTAACATCAACCGGACCTTCCACTAAGACCCGCAAGCGGCCAGGCTTTCTGGGGGCCACAGTCTTGCCCTGTTCTGTATAGATATCCTTACGAATACCATTACGCACCAGTTGAGGATAATTGTTATATTTCGTATAGATATACTCCTGAATCCAGGTTGCCTCGGTAATGATCGGCAGGGCGTAGGAGTAGGTATTTTCGCAGAGATCCTGCTTGATGGTGTTTCCCAGCGGATCAGGGGGGATAAAACGGGTTTCAATGGACTGAACAAAATAGGCATAGTGGGTAGCCTGAAGCTCATGAAGGAGAAAAGGACTTTGCCACCAGGTTGCCAGAACCATGTCAAAGGATTTTTTTTTTGCCTGTTCCAACCTCAGCCATTCCAGCCCATGGGCAGATGAATGCCAAGCATACTCTTCCGCCTGGACCTGCTCTCTGGTCACCAGAGTAACCTGATGACCTTTTTTTTGCAGCCGGGAGGCATGTTCGTAAATAACATAGGTCCCTCCACTGATAGCAGGGGATCCCAGAAATAGAGCTATCTTCATCAGAACGGGAACAGGGGAAATATGTCAGGAATCAGAGCTTGGTGTAATAGTCAACGACTCCAGTTTGTTATTAAACATGCCGTGGATACAGCGTCCCGGAGCTATTGCGGTCAATGAAATAATATTATGGGCCCAGCACTGGATAACGTGATGGAAAGGATCAGTTCCCTGGCCAATACCCAAGGTGATTGTATAATTATCAGGAAAAATTTCCGGCCAGTACAATGTATATTTGATGCGATTATATCCTGCTGCAAGATGTTGAGCAGGATTATCAAGACAAAGACTGTTTTCGCCGAAAATAGCATTACCAACCCTGTCTTTGACAGTATAGCCAAAAATAATTTCATCCATATCCAAGGCAGCATGAACAAGGAGCTGGACAGTTATCTGATCCCCTTGTTGCACGACATCAAGGGGATTCCCTTTATTGGTTATGTGTACTTTTTCTATAACAGCCTGTCTGGCACCTGAGCGTTTATCAGCAGGGACTGCAATCCATTCTTTGGTAACCTCATCTTCCGGTTCTGAACATTCCCTGACAGCATTTGAAGAGCAGATGATGTTCGCAGTTTCAGACGGAGTATCAGACGGAGTTTCGGCGGTAATTTCAGGTGTATCTACTTTGAAATTTTCATCATGCATTATTTTGCTGTACTGGCTCACCCCTTCTCTGGGATCCCCATCAAAGGAAAGATGCCCATTTTCCAGGAGCAGAACCCTGTCGCAAAGATTGACAATAGAGTGCATATCATGGCTTACCAGCACGATAGTACAATCTTCCATCATTTTTTTCATATGGGTCATGCATTTTTGCTGAAAAAAGATATCACCAACCGAGAGGGCCTCGTCAATAATCAGGATCTCCGGATGTACGTTCACCGCAGCAGCAAAGGCCAGGCGGATATACATACCACTGGAATAGGTTTTCACAGGGCGGTCAATAAATTTTCCAATATCAGCAAATTCAGCAATCCTTTGAAAACGCTCATCCGTATCTTCGTCAGAAATACCTTGAATGGTTGTGTTAAGGTAGACATTCTCTCTGCCTGTAAATTCCGGATTAAAGCCCGCACCAAGTTCAAGCAGGGCAGAGATGCGACCGTTGACTTTCACGGTTCCGGCGCTTGGTTGCTGAATACCAGTGATGAGCTGGAGCAAAGAGGATTTTCCGCTGCCGTTTCTGCCAATAACACCAAGGGACTCTCCTTTTTTTATATCGAAATTGATAGTATCAAGAGCGCAAAACGGTGTATTGTACTGTTTGCCAAAGGGATGGAATATTTCCAAAAGCCGATGGATTGGTTTTTGGTACAACGAATATGTTTTGGTTACATTATGAACCGATATGGCTGAATCAGACATAGGCTTACAGCACGTCAGGAAATTGGGGCTTGAGTTTCTTGAAAATATACGCACCACTGGCCAGCATTCCAAGTGTGACCAGCCAGTAATACACCGTGTACGAGGGGTGGCTCCAAAAGGGCTGGAAGTTGATAAATGAATCCCGGTAGCCCTGGATAATATAGTACACAGGATTCAGTTTGAGAAACCACTGCACTTTAGGGGGCATCATATTAATATCCCAAAAAATAGGAGTTACCCAAAAACCAACCTGCAGCAGTACAGTAACCAGCTGGGCCACATCACGAATAAAAACATTCAGCGCAGAGAGCATCCAGGCAATACCCAGAGCAAGCATGAGCATGCAAAAGAGGTAATACCCTGCCTGCAAGTAATAGATACTCAACGGCATCTGCTGAAAGAGTAATAAGGCAAGCAGTACAAGTATAAAAATGGCATGGGTAACCAGACTGGACAGTATTTTAACCAGGGGCAGAATCTGGGAGGAAAAAATGGTTTTTTTCACCAAATGGCTGTGGGCAAGAATAATATTTGTCGAGCCACTGATAATATCAGAAAAAATATACCAGGGGGCCAGGCCAGCGGTGAGCCAGACAACAAACGGTACATCGCTGAGAGGTTTTGCTTTAAACCCGATACTGAACACAAACCAGAACACGGTGATCATCACAAGGGGGTGAATCAGGGTCCAGAGGAGTCCCAGTGAGGATCCCACATACTGTGCCCGTATTTCTCTGGTTGCCATTGCAATGATCAGACGGCGGCGCTCATAGAGTAGGCGAAGAAAAGATAAAAGACTGTTCATATTACAAGAGACAGGCGGATAGGTATTATACAATTTTATGCGGTTAGCCCGCCATATTACTGTCATAGCGTATCGCTCTCTCTGAGGAGGGGTGGAACCATGAGGCCCTTATCCCTCATCGGCTTTGATAGCTGAGACAGGTTACGGATAATTACAGGAACAGGAAAGAAAAAGCAACTTTTTTGTCAGACGATGAGCCCGGTAGGCTGGTTAATGTGGGCATGTTATCATTATTGGGCGTTTTACGATTTGACCTACGAGTGTACTTTGATCCGACCTACGGGTGTATTTCGATCCGACCTACGAGTGTACTTCGATCTGACCTACGAGTGCACTTTGATCCCTTCTACGAGTGTACTTCGATCTATCCTACGAGTATGGCCCGATCCATTCATCGGTCGTAAAAAAAGTTTGGAACCCGCGTATCATTTTAAGCATCAGCGGTTACTGGTGCCCAAACCGTAGGAGTTAACCCCTGTGTTCGCCCTTTCCTGCTCCCCCTTGAAAACCTGAAAATGGGGAGTTCATTGAACATCTGTTTTCTAATATAGATTTTCCTATCTCCCTCGGATACCCTCTTTCCTCTCCGGGCAAATATTAATCTTATTGCCAGAAGGGGAGATTATAGGTAAAAAGAGCAGGAACAAGTGCAAATAAATTGTTTTATCAAGTTATTGACCAAACGGTGAGACAGTAACCATATATGTTGTACTTCCATCGTGGAAATATCGTTTTCCTGAATACTTATCCCTTGGACAGTTGAAGCAATGACACAGCTACTTTTTGAAATCGGAACAGAAGAAATACCTGCCAGCTATATACAACCCGCCCTGAGTTTTATGGAAAAGGCGTCACAGGCCAAACTACTCGAATTGGGCTTGGGTTTTGGCGCAGTTCGTACAGTGGGGACTCCCCGGCGTTTAACGTTGGTGATTGATGAACTTCAGGAGCGTCAGGAAGATCGGAGACAAAAGCATGTTGGACCTGCCAGGATGGCTGCCTTTGATGGAGATGGTCAACCGACCAAGGCTGCTCAGGGCTTTGCCCGCTCCCGTGGCGTTGCTGTGGAGGATCTCCAGATTATTGAGACCAGGAAAGGCGAATACCTGATGGCTGTTGAGGAGATTAAGGGGCAGGAGACCGGTGCATTGCTCCCTGATCTGCTGGAGGATCTTCTGCGTTCTATTCCCTTTCCAAAATCCATGCGCTGGGCAGACAGCTCGCTGGCCTTTGCCCGTCCTCTCCAGTGGCTGCTTGCCCTCTATGATGCCAATGTGATCAACTTGACTGTTGAAGGGGTGCAATCTGAAGCAACCACCTATGGGCATCGCTTTATGAGTCCTGAACCAGTGGCGGTGCAGGATTTTGGTCAATATCAACAGGCTTTGGCAGCAAAGTATGTGATGGTTGATCCTGGAGCACGACGTGAGGCTGTTATTGCATCCGTGAAAAAGGCTGTTCAGGATCGGGTAGGGGAGAAAGGGCAACCTGTTTTGGATGAAGGCTTAATTGATACAGTGACCAATTTGGTGGAAACCCCTTGGGGGGTCTGCGGCAGCTTTGATGAAAAGTTTTTGGCCCTGCCTGATGAGGCCCTTATTACCTCCATGCGTGAGCATCAGAAGTATTTCCCTGTGATAGACAGTGGCGGAGCTTTGCTGCCCTTTTTTGTTGCAGTGAATAACACTGACGTGAAAGATCGGGCTATGGCAGCCAATGGTCATGAGCGGGTTCTCCGGGCTCGTCTTGAGGATGGCTTGTTTTTCTTTCATGAAGATAAAAAGCGGACTTTGGCAGAGCGGGTGGATGATCTTTCCGGGATTATTTTTCAGCGTAAACTGGGAACAATGGCTGAAAAGAGTGAACGCCTGACCAGGCTTGCTGCCTATCTTGCCGGGCAACTGGCCCCGGACATGCAAGAGGAGGCCAAGAGGGCAGCCCAGCTTGCCAAGGCAGACCTGTTGACTGAAATGGTTGGAGAGTTTCCTTCATTACAGGGAATCATCGGGCGTGATTATGCCCTGCTGGATGGGGAAAAAACAGCAGTTGCTGATGCTGTGCAGGAGCATTACCAACCGGTGCGGGCAGGAGGACAGCTTCCCGCCTCCTTGCTGGGTGCTTTGGTTGGGCTTGCTGACCGTATGGATACCATGATTGGCTGTTTTGCCATCAATGAGCGTCCCACCGGGAATAAGGATGCCTTTGGTCAGCGGCGGCTTGCCTTAGGCCTGATTCATATCATTCGTCATCATAAGCTCCACCTTTCTTTACAGGAGTTGGCTGAGCAGGCCATGCAGGGCTATGCAGATACGGTGGCTCTGGCAGAAGATACCTTAGAGCAGCTCATCGCCTTTATCCGTTTCCGTTTTGAGAATGACTTGATTGCCTCTGGAGTAAAACAGGAAGTGGTTGAAGCGGCGACTTCAGCAGGTTTTGATGACTTAACCGATTGTTTGGCCAGGGTGGAGGCCCTGGACAGTATACGGAATCAGGAACAGTTTGCTGTGTTAGCAGGTTCTTTTAAGCGAATCCGCAATATAACCAAAGGAAATCAGGAAACAGTGGTTGATCCTGCTCTTTTTGCAGAAGAGGCGGAAAAGGAGCTTTTTGCAACCTGTACAGCTGTTCAGGAACAGGTCAGGCCAATGATTGAGAATCGGGCCTATAGCGAAGCCTTGGCTGCGATGCTGACTATGAAAGAGCCTGTGGATCGCTTTTTTGATGATGTAATGGTGATGGATGAGGATCTGGCTGTGCGGGCCAATCGGTTAAATCTGTTAACCGGGTTAGGAAACCTGGTTCGTCAGGTGGGTGACATCTCCCGGATGCATGTTGAATAAAGCGGTCACCTTGACGAAATAGATCCCACCGTGTTAACGGTGGGTGAAAAACTTATTTGTCTTTCTCTTTCTCTTTTACTTTGTCTTTGTACATGTTATGGCAGGTTGTACACATCATCAGGTTGGTGCCTTTTGAGCTTTTCTGATCCTTATGACAGTTTGCACAGCGACCGTGACCGGCACGCTGGATAGGTGATGCCAAAGGAAGGGGGACACCTGTTATTTTTCCTTCAAGAGTGATGCCGTCGTCGTTGTGACAGGTGTGGCATTTTCTGCTCTTTGGCGCCTCGGCCTCAGCATATTCAACTTGTTTGCCGTCAGCGTCTTTTCCGTGATGGCAGATAGCGCAGCTTTTTCGTCCCTTTTCGTCCTCAAAATCCATCAGACGTGTTTGATGGTCGCGATGCGGGAAGTAGGCAGGATTGACCGAGGTCTCTGTTCCGTTGATGATTTTAATAAATTCAGGCCCGTTATCCACTTCTTCTGCGGTGTCTTCTGCGCTGCTCATTGATATACATCCTGCACTGCAAACCAAAGCAAGAGCAACTCCAGAAATTAACGCCTTTTTCATGCTACATCCTCCTGTAAAAAATAAAAAGATCAACAAAATGTTGTCTGATAAATGTTGCCTGATGGACTCCTTGTGTCGCTATAGAGCTTGTCCTTTCTGTTCTTAGCTGGCACCGTAGCTATGGAGTCCTGCTAAGAGAAAATTCACGCCAAAATAGGTAAAGAAGACAGAGATAAAACCTATGATAGCAAGCCATGCTATCCGGGTTCCGTTCCAGCCCCGGGTGAATCGGGCATGGAGAGCCAGCGCATAGACAAACCAGGTAATAATAGACCAGGTTTCCTTGGGATCCCAACTCCAATAAGTACCCCAGGCCTCGTTGGCCCAGACAGCACCGGTGATAATGCCAGCTGTCAGCCACATAAAGCCAAAGATGATGGTTTTATGGGTCAGATCATCAAGCACGGAAAGTTCAGGAAGGGTGGAGAGCATGTTTGTCTCGGAAAAGTTGCGTTTAATGGCAAGATGTTTGAGAAGATAGAGAACGCCAATGGCGGCAGCAACAGAAAAGGCACCATAGCCGATAAAGCAGGTAATCACATGTGCTATCAACCAGTTTGACTGTAATGCCGGAACCAACGGGCTGATCTGTCGATCAATATCTGTTGAGAATGAGGCGTAGGCCATCGTGGTGACAGCCAGAGGCATAACCAGGGCCCCCAGCACACTTGCGTTGTCTTTGAATTTTAACTCCAGCAAAATGTAGAAAAGGGTGATACACCAGGCAAAGACGACCAAGGATTCGTACATATTGGTTAACGGAGCATGACCAATACCAATTTGGTAGGACTCATGCCAGCGTAAACCAAGAGCCCCGGTATGGACCAGAACACCAATACTGGCAAGGATCAGGCCAACCAATCCAACCTTTTTATTACGGAAAACAAGCAGTCCAATATAAAAAGCTGCTGACAAGAGGTATAGTATGGTTGTATAGCCAAAGAGTTGCGAGCTGTTCATCATGTAATATTTCCGATAAAGGTAGTGAGTTATGCGCGATTGTTTTGTGGTTTCTTAAAGCCTTGGGTCAGTGAAGAAAAGGTTTTACTGAATCCCAGGGTGTTTTTATTGGCATGACCAGCAAAAAGAACCATAGGTTGCCCGTCTCTTTCATAAACATGGGCCCATACTTTGCGATGCGACATGAAAAAGGCCATATAGAGACCAATGAGCATCAGAGCGCACCCTGTGTATACCCACCAGACACCGGGATCTTTTGCAACCTGAAGCCCGGTAGCAAAATGGGGTCCAATGGTGAGTTCATATTTTGCATTTGGTCGTTCAACAATGACCGGGCTACCATACATCAAAGGAAACATGGATGGCGGTCCGTCAGAATCCATCAGCCATATTTTCATCTCAGTGCTTGCTTGTCCGTTAGGCATCTGAGTCTGGCGAGCAGATTGAATACGGATCATAGCATCGGTTTCGCCTTCCTGCCAGGTATTGGTGACTGAATAGTTTTGCGGGTCAACAGGAAAGACGTGAACATTGCCACTATTTGTTTCCCGGAGTTTGATAATGGCTGCGCCTATTTGATTATAGCTTGATTGGTAAAAGGTGATGCCTTTATAGATAAGAGGTTTATTCACCTCAATAGTTGTGGTGAGCACCTCCTTACCGTCTTCGATAACGGTCAGGCTGGAAAGGTAGTCCTTGGGCATGGAAGTGCCTGGATAGTAATGTATGTCAAAGTAGTTACAGCGAACAGTAAAGTCGAGCGGTATTTTTTTCTCATCAGCATACGAAAAAATAAAGTCACTTTGTGCAGTCTCTGGTAGGGAAATCCCTCCTTTAAAGGCAAACTCCCGGTTGTCCAGAATTTTGGTGGCAACAGTTGGGGAGCCAATAACTGCTCCCAGGAGAATAATCAGAATTGAGAGATGAACCACGTAGACACCATAGCGGGTCCATGGCCCTTTTTGGGAAAAAAACAGGGTGCCGTATTCCTTATCCCGGCTGTCTGTTTTCCAGCCCTTCTCATGAAGGTACTGCATGACCTCTTTTTTAGCCGTTTCAAGGGTACCAGGGATTTTTTCTTCCTTGCTGAGTTTCATCTTAGCCAATCGGTCTGGATTTGTGGCCAGATTATCCTTGCGCACAATTTTAATTACAGTGGGGATGCGATCCAGGCTACAAACAATAAGGTTCAGGCTAAAGGCCCCAAGCAGGCAGAGGAACCAGGTTGAATTATACATGTCACCAAGGTTGAGAGCCTGAATCACGCTGGCAACAGCTTCTCCCCTATGTTGCACATAATGTTCTGGTGTTTGATTTTGCTCAATAACCGTGCCGATAATTGAAGTTGAAGCAAGAAGGGCTATGAGGAGCAGGGCAAGTTTGACTGAGGCCAGAAATGCCCAGATTGGATTCTTCGATTTTGATGCCATGTGAGATGAGTAATCTATTCGTAAAATTAAAGAAAATATCAAATGGTGCTTGAATGAAGATATCAATATTTATTGAAAGGTATTGAAGCATGGTAGGGGAGGGCTGTCAATCTTTTTTCTGTTGCGCTGATTTGTTGCAGAAGAGTCTCATGAAAAAGGGGAAAAACGGAGCTGTTGTCCTTGTGTGACAGGACGGGAAATGACGATGACGATGATGTTGTTGCTGAGTTTGACGAAATGAAGTAAGTTTTTTTTTGTAGGGACAGGTTTCTCCGCCTGCCCGATAATGTGTTTAAGAAAAAGGGCGAGTGGGGGATATAGGAGAATTTCTCAGAGGAAAACACAGTAGTTAATGCATGGTTCGCAATCTCAACTTGGTTTTCACGGCACATGGTCCATGGCGGTTGGCGGCATGATCGGCGGGGGTATTTTTTCAACCCTGGGCGTGGTTGTGGAAATAGCCGGTGTCTGGACATGGCTGAGTTTCGTTGTCGCCGGTCTCATTGCCCTGGCCACAGGATACAGTTATGTCAAGCTTGCCGAGCATTACGGCGAAGGAGGCGGGGCATTCACCTTTCTTCGCGAGATCAATGCACTGGGCATTGCAGGCAGCCTCTCATGGGTACTCATCACCGGCTATGTCCTGACAAATGCCGTTTATGCCTTCACCTTTGGACAATATCTCGGTCATGTGACAGGATTCGGCCCCTGGTTTCCCCGTGCAACCGGTATAGCGATCATGGCCCTGTTTATCGGTTTGAATCTCCGGGGAGTTGGTGAAGCTGGCAGTGTTGAGATGTTTCTTGTCTGGTTCAAACTGATTATTCTTGTGGGCCTGGCGGGCTGGGGACTTGCAGAATGGAATCCGGCCATGCTTTCCCGGGGAGTGCCGGACACGGGCTTTACTGCGGCCCTTTTCGGTGCGGCTTCAGTCTTTATGGCCTATGAAGGATTTCAATTATTAACCTATGATTATGAGGATATTGATACACCGCAAAAGACCCTCCCCCGTGCGGTTCTGTCAGCCATTGTCGTGGTGATCCTGGTCTATGTACTTGTCGCCCTTGGCACCGCCATGCTGATCGGAGCAGACCGGCTTGTAGAACACAAGGAAGTGGCGCTGGCGATTGCCGGACGCCAGGCCTTTGGAACAGTTGGTCTTATCATTGTTACTGTGGCAGCAGCCTTTTCAACAGGATCAGCCATTAACGCAACTCTGTTTGCCACAGCCCGCCTTGCCTGCAAGGTCTCGCAAGCCGGTGAGTTACCCGCAACACTGAATCACAAAAACCAAGCAGGGATACCGGATCATGCTGTTATCGGATTAGGAGCAGCCGCAGCTGTCCTTGCAGCCATAGGCTCGCTCACTGGCCTTGTCGAGGCTGCCAGTCTGACCTTTCTCTTTACCTTTGCAGTCGTATGCGGACTCGCCTTTATTCAGAAAACAGGTAGCCGGATCGTGACCGGGTTCGGTGCCGCAGCCGGAACACTTGCCACACTTGCTCTTATTTTTCGCTTGATGCAAAACGACCTGCCCGCCCTGCTCTTTCTTATTTTACTGGTGGTTATTACCCTGTTTGGACGGCCGCTTTTACTTGGTTACGCAGCAACAAAGAATCGTCGCAAATGACAAAGAAATAATTCAACGAACTATGGACTGAAAGTCCCTGTTTTGGCTAAAGTATTATCTCTCTGAATCGAATGCTATATTTTCACTTAACACCTTGTAAATAAATATGAATATTCTTATTTCCGGCGCATCCGGTTTAATTGGCACTGAGGTCGCTCGTTCGCTGGACGAACAAGGGCATAGAGTTCTTGCTTTGAACCGCAATGTCGAGCATGTTCCGTATTGGGATATTGAGCGAAAAATTGTTCAGCTGGGTGAAGACGACAGGATTGATGTGGTTATCCATCTTGCTGGTGAAAATGTGGCTCAGGGACGCTGGACAGCAGAGAAAAAAGAGCGGATTTTACGGAGCAGGGTCGAGGGGACCCGTCTGCTTGCGGATTTTTTTGCAGCAGCTGCTCATAAACCTCGCCTCATGATTTCAGCCTCTGCCATAGGGTTTTACGGAGAGCGAGGGGAAGAGAAACTGGATGAGCAGAGCAGGAAAGGAACTGGTTTTCTTGCTGATGTGAGTAATGCCTGGGAAGAAGCTGCGCAGCCTGCCCGAGAGGCTGGTATTCGAGTGGTGCATCCCCGTTTTGGCATGGTGCTCAGCCCGGAAGGAGGTGCCTTGGCCAGGATGCTTCCTCTTTTTAAGCTGGGCCTTGGTGGGCCTCTTGGCAATGGCAGGCAGTATATGAGCTGGATCAGTATCCATGATCTGGTGCAGGCCATTGCTCATATTATGGAGCAGGAGGAGCTGGATGGCGCAGTAAATTTTGTTACTCCTCATCCTGTCACCAATCGACAGTTCACCCGTGCTTTAGGCCGTGCCCTCTATCGACCAGCTTTTCTCCCTGTACCGAAATTCTTTTTATCCTTGTTCTTAGGGGAAATGGCGCACGAGTTGCTCTTTACCAGTGCTCGGGTGTTTCCGTGCAAGCTCCAGGAGTCAGGATATGTCTTTGCTGCCCCTGAGCTTTGCCTGGCTCTGCGAAGGCTGCTGGGCTAAATTCCGTCGGGGCAAATCTCTGTGTTTGCCCTATGCTATCGTTTTATATCGGACAGGCACGGGGACCTGTTCCTGCCTGTAATATCGGCCTATTCGAATTCAACCCCAGGACCATCGTCGGCAAAACTGGGGCGTTGTTCCGGGCTATAGACCAACCGACCTTTTTCCTGGAGGATTTCTTCAAAACGGATCACATCCTGTTCTGTTGTCAGTTCCTCCTGGTCAAGTTGCGTGAAGCGACATTCACAATGGATCAGTTGACCACCGCACCAGGGGCAGATTTCTACCGGGCAACCCAGCTCATGTTCTTCGTGAGTGATGGCATGGCAGGCCGGACAGGTATTGATGTCTGTCTGGACAGGCTCGTATAAGGGAAAATGAGCAATATTAATGGCCTGTTCACTGAAGTGTTCAGCAGAGGAAAAACCGAAAAAGTTCAGGAGATCTTTATCCAGATAACCTTCCTGCAAACTTCCGTGGAATTCAATGCCTTCACTGGAAATCAGGTAGAGGTACGCATCAACCGAGGCCACAGCAGCTAGGAGGAGGACACCTTCTTTTCTGCTTACAAGGCGTAATTCCTTTACCCAGTCCTCCTGGGCATCAGGTAAAAATTGGTAAAATTCATCAAGCACAGTGAGAGCAAAATGATCGTCACGAAAAATAACGAGAAGGTCTTGAGCCTCTGCTGTCTGGCTATCAGGTACAGCATATTGCATCAGTTCCCGGATACGCCTGCGTTTCTCTTGTAATTCATCCATAATAGTTTTCCTGTCAGCGTGTCCTGCTTATCTTCTTAATATCATACGAAAAAGTGTTCCGGGTGCGGTATACAGCTTGATTCTTTTCAGGAAGTGCTGTAAAATCTGTTCTATGCGACAGAGTAAACAGGTAACTGGCAAGCAGGATCTGGATATATACGTATGATGGTCCTCTCTGCTAACATAAAGAAAATATTTTTTTACATCTCTGTGCCAGATAACTCAAACCCTTTCGTGTTACCTGTTCGGCTCTCACAGTAATAGGTTCTTTTTTGATCGCCCGGATTACCCCCTCTTTGATTGTTCCGGATAGAGTTGTTCGGGATTTTGTTCCATATTATGTCACATATCAGTCACGTCTCAAGCGAGACAGGATTGTAACCGAACAAGGGGAAACTCGCATTATGTTTTCAATCTCCGACCGTGAATTGCATCCGCTGCTGTTGAGGTTGCGCACCAAACGGTGCATAACAAGGTAAACTACAACATAGAGGTATTTTATATTATGAATAACGAAAAGAGCGGCTCTGAAGCCATCCTTACTGTAGAGGGAAAAACATATTCCCTGCCAGTGGTTACTGGGACAGAGAATGATAAAGCTATAGATATTGGAACGCTGTTGCAGAAAACCGGTTATACAACTCTGGATACTGGCTACAAAAACACCGCTTCCTGTACCAGCGATATCACCTTTCTTAATGGATCAGAGGGGATTTTATCCTACCGGGGATATGGCATAGAGGAGCTTGCAGAAAAATGCGTTTTTATAGAGGTTGCCTATCTCTTGGTTCATGGCCATTTGCCAAATCCAGCAGAATATGAGAATTTTCGCCAGTTACTGAAACGTTTTGCTCTGATTCACGAGGATATGATCCATTTTTTTGATCATTTCCCACCTAATGCACCCCCTATGGCTATTCTCTCCGTGATGGTGAACAGCTTAAGCAGCTACTATCCAGAAATGAGCCTTGATCCGCTGAAAACCCTTGATACAGCAGCGGCTCGTCTGATTTCAAAGATACGCACTATTGCCGCTTTTACCTATAAGAAAAGTATGGGGCACCCTCTGGTCTACCCCCGGTCAGATTTGAATTATTGCGGTAATTTTTTGAACATGATGTTTGATAAGCCTGTCTATCCCTATACGGTTCGTCCAGAGGCTGTTGCGGCTTTGAATAAACTGCTTATTCTCCATGCTGATCATGAGCAGAACTGTTCGACATCAACTGTCCGTCTGGTGGGAAGTGCTGGCGTGAACCTGTATTCCTCCATTTCTGCTGGAATTAACGCTCTCTGGGGGCCCTTGCACGGTGGTGCCAATGAGGCCGTGGTTACCATGCTGGAAACCATCCATCAAGATAATGATAATTTTAAAAAGTATATTGAAAAGGCCAAGGATAAATCTGATCCGTTTCGCTTATCCGGTTTTGGTCATCGGGTTTACAAGACCTTTGATCCACGCGGAAAGATTATCAAAGAGGCCTGTGATGATCTTCTGGTGGCCCTTAATGTTTCTGATCCTCTGCTTGATATTGCCCGGCGTTTGGAAGAGATCGCTTTGAATGATGAGTATTTTATTGAGCGGAACCTCTTTCCAAATGTTGATTTTTACTCTGGTATTATCTACCGAGCCTTGGGCATTCCTACGAATATGTTTACG
Organism: Candidatus Electrothrix sp.; assembly: GCF_052785085.1. Classification (NCBI taxonomy): domain Bacteria; kingdom Pseudomonadati; phylum Thermodesulfobacteriota; class Desulfobulbia; order Desulfobulbales; family Desulfobulbaceae; genus Candidatus Electrothrix; species Candidatus Electrothrix sp. Next base: position 18,527 of record NZ_JALAAI010000002.1, on the reverse strand, counting down.
GTGATGTTTGCTCTGGGGCGTTTGCCTGGCTGGATTGCCCAATGGAAAGAACAGCAGGAAGACCCTGATAGCAAAATCGGTCGTCCGCGACAGGTATATATTGGGGAACCCTCACGTCCCTTTGTCCCTATGTCCAAACGATAAGATAGGGGAGCGAGAAAAAGTATGCGTCTTTTTGTAGCTCTTGATATGCCGGAATCAATACAGGAACGATTGAGGATGATTGCCTGTGGTCTTCCCGGAGCACACTGGGTCGCTCTGGAACAACTGCATTTGACCCTGCATTTTATTGGCGAGGTTGATGGGGCAATGATGCGGAATATCCAGGATGCCTTGGGAAAGTTATCCTGCCCTGCCTTGCAGCTTTGCCTGCAGGGCGTTGGATTGTTTCCGCTGCGTGGGAAAAGCCCCCATACGCTTTGGGTCGGTGTTGAAAAATCAGAGCAGCTGCTGACCCTTCACCGTCAGATAGGTTCTGCGCTGGTTCGTCAAGGATGTGCATTGGAGCAACGGAAATATGCCCCTCATATTACCTTGGCACGCCTGAAAAATACACCGAAAAAGCGATTAAATGAGTTTGTTGCCCGGCATATGTCGATGTATTTCCCAGATGTTCAGGTAAATCAATTTTCCTTGTACAGGAGTGTGCTTGGCCCCAAAGGGGCGAAACATTATGTTGAACAGGAATACATGCTGAGCCCTGCTTGATGTGTATGATGATGCGTAGCAGACTGATCATAAAAAAGGCCGGAAAAGAAAATATCTTTTCCGGCCTTGAATTGTTTTATTGGAGGCGACGAGCGGATTTGAACCGCTGAATAAAGGTTTTGCAGACCTCTGCCTTACCGCTTGGCTACGTCGCCTCATCTGCACTTTATGTGCAATGCGAACTTTTATACTATTACTGGATGATTTTGACAAGGGAAAAATGTTCTCTTTTGACCTTATCAGGCAGATCGTGTTCACACAGTAATGGTCGGATATGTTTTTTTTATTTGAAATAACGATAAGGTCAGCACTGAATTATTATTCAAAGAATCCAAAGAAAAAATGGCAACCACAATTGAAGTATTGCTTCTGGATCAGGCAGAACAGCTTGCAGAACTCCAGGAAAGATTGGGCTACACTTTTAGTAAAAAAGAATTATTGCTTTTGTCCATGACCCATAGCTCATTTGCCTTTGAGCGGTTAGAGAACAGTCAACATAATGAAACATTAGAGTTTCTTGGTGACGCAGTGCTGGACCTGACCATAGGTCATATGCTTTTTACCCGTTTTCCACAAAAACGTGAAGGCCAGCTGACCCGGATACGATCTGCTTTGGTGAATGAAACAGGGTTGGCTGGGGTTGCCCGGAGTTTTGAGCTGGGAAAATACCTACTTCTTGGACGCGGCGAGGACAGTTCTGGAGGCAGGGAGAAAAGTTCGATTCTTTCCTGTGCCTATGAGGCATTAATCGGAGCCATGTTTATGGATGCAGGTTATGAGGTGGTGTCGCAACACGTGGAGAAAGTTTTTACCCCCCTGATTGAGCAACAAGGGGAAAAGCTCATTCATGCAGATGCAAAGAGTCGTTTGCAGGAGCATCTTCAGGAAATGCATAATCAGGGGCCGCAATATTTCCTTGATCATGAGAAAGGGCCGGCACATGCCCGGATTTTTTCCGTATCAGCTCGGTTTCAGGAAAAAATTCTTGGCACTGGCCAGGCAGGCAGCAAAAAAGAGGCAGAACAGCGCGCAGCCCATGCAGCTTTGAAATTCCTCTTGGAAAAACAGAAAGCTACAAAAAAATAAATCGTTACTATATCGGGGGAATTTTATGAAATTGTATGTGATGTTCTGCTGGTTTGTGTTCTCAATAGTACTGTGGTGCGGAACCTCCCTTGGCGGTAATAATATCGAATTTTTGGATAAAGCGCTGATCCAAAAACTGAATCACGGTATTTATGAGGTTGTGACGCCAAAGCTGGAAGATGAGAAGATAACCTATGCCAGAAAGCTTCCCTTTGAAAAGCTTGATTATGTAGAAAGAGAGGAAAAATATCACAGCATAGGAACGGCATTTTTCATCAATGAAAAAGAATTGATGACAGCAGAGCATGTTTTTGATCTCAAGAGTTTTTCTTTGAAGAAAGAGTATTTTATCCGTGATGCGGAAGGAAAGGTGTATCCGGTCGGCAAAGTACATAAATGCTCGACCCGCCGCGACCTGCTGGTCCTGGATCTGCAGAAATATCCTGAGCACGTCATCCCGCTCAACATTAACCGGAAAGTTGAGATTGGTGATACCGTGTTTTCCGCAGGCAATGCGCTGGGAGAAGGGATATCGTATCGGGCCGGACAGGTGGCGTCATTCACACCTGAACGGATTTACGGAGAATGGCAGGATATCCGGTTCACCTCACCGGCATCTCCGGGCAACAGTGGTGGACCTTTGCTGAATACAGAAGGCGAAGTTGTTGGTGTGGTTGTCCAAAGAAGAAACTCAAGTGAAAATTACAATGTTGCTGTTCCGATCAGTGAGTTGGACAAGCTGGGGACTCAGGCTGAATTTCATGCCCGCAATGTCAGTGTTGTTATTGAAGGCACGTCGGAATCTCTTATCCGGGATTGGGCATATCAGGTGCCTTTGCCAGCAACCCTTGAGGAATTGACGCAGAAGGCGCAGAAATCTCTGGGTGAATTTTATCGGGAACTGAGAAAGCAACTCACTGAAAAAGTAAAGGAGAAAAACTTTCCTCGTAGCCAACGGTTTCGTTTCTATTTGAGGAATCAACCGGTTATTCAGGGGTTTGCTTCAATTCAGCCTGATGTTACTTTTCGGAAATGGACAGCTCGTTCTCAGCATCTGACAAAAGAGCCTCTGGCTGAAAAGCAGAGCGTTTTTCATGCTCAGACGCAATATTTTGATATGCAGGCTATTATTGAAAAACCGGTGAATGTTGAGCTGAAGTCCTTTTTGGACTCCCCAAGAATGATTCTGGAAACCTTATTGGCCGCAACTCCCTATTTTCGCCAGATGGGAACGGATAAGGTACGCCTGACCGGTCTGGGTGAACCTGTGGAAACAGAGGCATGGCAGGATAATTTAGGCCGGAAATGGAGGTCCTCGCTTTGGTATGTTCCGTATATTGATTATTTTATCTACATGCATTGTCTTCCTTACCCCAACGGAGCGATCTGTAATCTTCTGGACGACTCCACAAGCCTTCTTGGGCTGGATCATTTTGCCAGTGTTCAGGAAGGCGCTGATGAGTTGGTTGTTGGCTATGAAGGTAGTCTTGGGGATTGGGAAGAATTCCTTTCTTTGGGAGAGAAATATCTGCCGTCCTTTTTTGATCAGGCTGAAATCATCGGAAAGAAAAGGCGGGCTGAGATTCGTCTGAAAGATTTCCAAATGAATTTTGACCATCCTGAAATAGCAGAAGATACAAGTTTACGTCTTCATCTTGGCTATGCCAATAACCAACTCCTTAGTGAAGATTTGGTTATGCTTACCTTGTTTCCGGTAAAGGGACGTCCGCTTTCTTATACTGTGCGACCATATTATGAGCCAAGTCCATTCAGCTCTGATGCTTACAGAGGAATATGGGAAGAAGTTATTTCTGGAACAGGTGATTTTTCCGGGGAAAAAACAGCTCAGGGAAACCGGCTTGTTGTGCAGCGGTCAGCTTTACAGACGGAGAAAACAATTACAGATCCAGATGGTGAAAAGATACAAAAGATTTTCACGGTCGGTTGTACCTATAAGGCTTCCATAGCTGAAGAAAAAGATGTGGAACAGGATTGTGAACGGTTTTTTCAAAGTATTCAGTTCACAGATACATAATTCAGAAGGAGGAGCATTATGAAGTTTTTTGCAACATTTTGTTGTACAATACTTTCCCTGCTGTTGTTCTGCAGGGAAGGGGCTGTTGCTAATAATATTGAGTTTCTGGAGAAAGATCTTCTTCAGGAACTTAATCACGGTATTTATGAGGTGGTGACGCCGAAACTGGAAGATGACAGGATAACCTATGCCAGAAAACTTCCTTTTGAGAAGTTGCCTTATGCAAGAAGGACTGAAAAGTATCATAGTATAGGAACGGCATTTTTCATCAGTGAAAAGGAGTTGATGACCGCAGAGCACGTTTTTGACCTGACTCATTTCTCTCTGCACAAAGACTTTTTTATCCGTGATAACAAGGGTGAAATCTATCCGGTCAATAAAATCCTGAAGTGCTCCTCCAAAAGGGATATGGTGGTGTTTGACCTGAAAGAATACCCGGAAAAGGTCACTCCACTCCATTTTAATCGTCAGGTTGAGGTCGGCGATACTGTCTTTTCCGCAGGCAATACGCTGGGAGAAGGCATAGCCTATCGGGCAGGTCAGGTGGCCTCGTTCACCCCTGAATGGTTTTATGGAGAATGGGAAGATATTCGTTTTTCATCCCCGTCATCTCCGGGAAACAGCGGCGGACCGTTGCTGAATACGACAGGAGAGGTCATTGGAGTGATAGTTAAAGGTAACCTGAGTGAAAATTATAATGTCGCGGTACCGATCAGTGAAGCGGATAATCTTGGTGACAAGGGGGAATTTCACCAACGCAATGTCATGCTGGGGATTTCGGGGAGTTCCGCTACAATCAGCAAAGATTGGTCCTATACAGCCTCTTTGCCTGCAACAATTCCCGAGCTTGCCGGGCAGGCCCATGATGCTTTGCGATCTTTTTACAGGACGCTGCGCAAGGATCTGAAAGAGCAGGTCAAAGAGAAGAATTTTCCTGCCGGAGAACGGTTTCGCTATTACCTGAGAAGGCAACCCATTATTGACGGCCTTGCTCAAGTACGCCCTGATATTAATTTTCGAAAATGGACAGCAGAGCAAGTGAACCTGGAAAAAGAACCGCTTAAGGAAGGGCAGAATGTGTATCATGGTCCCTTAGATCCTTCAATGGATCGTTTTCGTCGCGCTGATTATTTTGATATGCTGGTGGTCGCAGAGAAACCTCCAGAAAGCGATCTCAAGACCTTTCTGGATTCTCCGACCATGCTTCTTGAGACCGTGTTCAGTGCGGTTCCCTATTTTCGCTATGTCGGCAGAGAGAGGGTACAGGTTAACGGCTTGGGTGAGCCGGAAAAAACAGAGCATTGGCGTGATGGACTGGGCAGGCAATGGACTTCTTCGCTCTGGTATATTCCTTATAATGATGACTTGCTGTATAGCAGCTGTCTTCCTTCACCCAAAGGGGCTGTCTGTATTATTACGAGCAGGCGCGCGAGTCTTCTTACACGCGATTATATTGCTGCTTCCCATGAATCATGTAACGAATTAGTTGTTGGTTATGAAGGGAGCATTGATGATTGGGAAGAGTATCTCGCCCTTGGAGAAAAGTATCTGCCAGCTTATTTTCAGGGGGCTGAGATCAGCCATAAACAAGGGCGAACAAAAATTCACCTGCAAGATTTTCAGATTGATTTAAAGCAGCCTGATATTACCGGCGAATCTAATATGCGTCTGCATCTTGGATATGCCAATGATCAGCTCCTTGCCGAGGATCTGATTATGTTTTCCTTGTTTCCTGAAAAAGGAAGTTCATCGTATTATAGTATTGAATCGTTTTTTGAACCTGGCCCCTTTGATTCTGAGCACTATATCAGAACATGGAAAGAGAGTATCACTGGTACGGGTGAGTTTTCCGGGAAGAAGATTGCCCAAGGAAACCGATTCGTTGTGCAGCGGCCAGCGTTGCAAACGAAAAAAACAATTACAGCTCCTGGGGGTGAAAATATACAAAATATCTTCACAGTGGGCTGCACTTATAAAGCTTCCACAGCTGAAGAAAAAGATGTGGAACAGGATTGTACACGGTTTTTTCAGAGTGTGGAATTCACTGAGCAGGGATCCTGATATGAACGCCTATTCCTTGCTCCCGGATGTGAATGAAATTCTTGCCGTGCTGATCAGGATCCTGGAACGCAATGAATCCGATTCTGAACAGCTTGGCTGAGATGGGATCTCTTCTGGTCATTCCGATTTTTATTCCCCATGAGGGTTGCCCGCATTGTTGTGTCTTTTGTAATCAACGCAGGATTAGTGGGGTTACTGAAAAGCAGGTAAGCGGTGCAGATGTTCAGGATACTGTCCAGACATGGCTTGAAAGAAAGGGGCCAAAGAAACGCAAGGTCCAGGTTGCTTTCTATGGTGGCAGTTTTACCGGTTTACCCCAGACCCGCCAGCAGGAACTGCTGGGTGCGGTTGCGCCTTTTCTTGAGCAGGGCAGGGTACACAGTCTTCGTTTATCCACCCGGCCTGACTATATTGATCAGCAACGAGTGGCCTTGCTCCGCCAATACCAGGTCTCTACGGTAGAGCTGGGTGTGCAGTCCATGAATGATCAAGTGTTGGATCTGGCCCGGCGTGGACATACAGCTGCTGATGTAGAGCGGGCAATTCCTCTGCTCAGACAGGCAAGTATGGAAATCGGTGTCCAGTTGCTGCTGGGCTTGCCAGCTGATACTCGCACATCTTTGCGCAGGACCGTTGAACGCGTCATTGTGCTACAACCTGATTTTGTCCGTATCTATCCTCTCCTGGTGGTGCGGAACAGTGAGCTGGCTGATCAATACAGCCGGGGAGAATATACGCCACTCAGTTTAGATAAGGCTGTGGTTTTAGCGGCCTGGATGAAGGCACGTTTTGACAGGGCTGGTATCCGGGTGGTGCGCATGGGCTTACAGGCCGGGCCTGAACTTGAATCTTCGTTGCTGGCTGGTCCCTGGCATCCTGCCTTTGGTGAATTGGTGGCCTCCCGCCTGATGCTGCGTAAAACAAGACATCTCCTTGCTCAAGCCCCTTCTGAAGGATTGATTCAGGTCTGTATCAACCAACGGGACCAATCGGTCTTTCGTGGAATGAAGTCTGCCAATGTCAAACGACTGCAAGAGCTTGGGCTTTGGCAGCGTATTCAGCTGAGTACGGAATCTGGTTTAGAGCGTGGTACAGTGAGTTTGTTTTCTCTGACATAGTATCCAACCGGCATGGGGAACCTCCTGATAAGGAATGATTATTCTTTATGGAAAGAGATGAATATAGACATTGATCAATTCGAGTTTTTGGAGAATCAAAAGGGTACCCTTCTATATACTAAAAGGTCTCCCTTTTGAGATGTAAAACCCTCCCTTCTATATATCAAAAGGGAGGGTTTTTGATAGGGAAAACCTATGCCTTTTGATAGACAAAACCCAGGCCTTTTGAATGGCAAAGCCTATGCCTTTTGATAGGCAAAACCTACGCCTTTTGGAAGGCAAAACCTCTGCTGTTTGTTAGTTCACAGGTTGCGGGCGTGCAGAACGAACCCCGACATGTCCGACTCGCCTCTTGATTGTTGGGGTTCGTGCCTCAGCCCAATCTACCGGGCTACAACAACAGCATCTTCAGGATCATGACGATATACGGCCTACCGTACTCATAGGCACCGATATCGACCTGTTTATCCCGTATATAACCGCGCTGATCCGTTGTCAGGGCACCTGCACTTGATCCCGCATTGATGGCAGGGCTTCCCTGGGCAAGAGCGACCGTCATGGTGGGGCCGCCGTTGTCTGCCAGAGCCTGTACCAGGGGATCGGCGATGAGCACTGAGGGTGTGACCTTACAGTCATCAGGACTGTTGCTCTGATTGAAGCGCTCCTGTGGATATTGCAGATTGCCGCCCATGTCCAGGTCAGCTGCCCGGTTCATCTGATAGCAGGCCCAGTCCCGTTCTGATGCGTTATGGTCAAACAGGTTGTTCTGCAGGGCCACCGTGGCATTGTTGCTTGCTTGAATGCCTGCTCCATGAAACCAGGCATAATTCTCCACAAAGGTCGAATTGGTGACGCTCGCTTCCCCCTGTGCGAGCACGAGGCCGCCGCCCATGCCAAGGGAGCTATGGCTCGTCCGGTTCCCGGAAAAGGTGGAGTTCGTCACCTTGATCTGTCCCAGGGCCGAGACCCAGACGCCTCCCCCCCTGCCTCCAAGCGGTATTCTGGCTGAATGTACATTCCAGGATCTCTGCGTTCAGCTCGTTCGCGCCCCCGTCCAGGTCATCTTCAATATGATAGATGGCCCCGCCATGCCCCTCTGTTGCGCTGGCCCCTGATACACTGTTCTTCACGAACTGCGACTTCTCGTAGCTGGCCTTTATTCCCTTGTTGTCTGAGACCGTCACCTTAAGCGCGCCGCCGCCACGGACTGCGGTGTTGCCCTCAAAAACAGAGCCGCAGACGGAGACCCGTTTATTGGAATCAGGGTTGTACGTGTTGGTCACGCCGTCCAGGTGAACGGCACCTCCATGGCCCCTGACAACGCCGCCTGTCGATGTATCCACTGCGTCGTTGCCAGTAAAGCTGGAATTGAACACCAAGAGCCCGGTGGCGATGCCGCCGAAAGCCCCGCCGTTTCCGGCCTGATTGTTTGCAAAGGTTGATCCTGTTATGATCGTCTCGTAGCAGTTGGCGGCAAAGATTGCTCCGCCCTGGTTATCTGCGGTGTCGGTGTCAGTGGTGGCGTTATTTGCAAAGGTGGAATTGATGATGTAGAGGCTCGTTCCCGGATGCCCCACGTTGACTGCTCCTCCTGAATGCACCCCGGTACTGCCGCCGCTCGGAGCTTTGCCGTTGATCAGACGGATGTTTTGTAGGGTGATCGATATCGTGGAAGCAGGATCGTGCCAATCTTTTTTCAGGATGCGCGTCTGTCCCTGGCCGTCCAGGGTGACCAGACCCTTTCCGTCCAGCACGGTATCATGCGCTGTGCTGAGGACAAGCTCTGTACTGATCGGGATGGTGACAGGTTTGGTAGCAGCAAAGGTGATATGTCCGCCCGTATTGAGTGCTGCCTGCAGGGCTGTCTGGGTGAATTCGCTGACAACGGTGGGGTTGGAAAGGCTGACCGGATCGACAGGTGCAGGGCAGACTTCCAGCCCACTGCCGAAGCCGAGTACCTGAACCGGTGCCGTGAGCAGCAGGAGCAGTGTAAGGATAATCGTCTGTTCTGTCTTCATGTACTGGTTCCTCCTCATTGAGCAAGTGATCAATCGTGGTCACGATGAATTCGCCTTCTTACCTGTTTTTGCCATAATCCGTCGGCGTATACCGTACCGTGCCCATGCAATGCCTCATTATACCTGCAAGCTGTACATTCCCTCAACCTGTAGGTGCAAAAAATCTTTCGGCCGTACCATATCTCCTCGTTCATCCGACCCGGAAAAGGAGCATCGCCAAAGGAATAAAAGAGTACACGAGCATCTTTCCCCTTGATTTTCACAGCCTGACTTTCTAAGGTGATGCTCTGGATACAAGAGCATTTGCACACCTGAGAGAGCATACCATGATCATAAGCTTTTCGCTTGAAAACTGGATGTCCTTCCGCGACCCGGTCTCCTTTTCGATGCTTGCAACAGAGGAGCGTCGGCATGGCGGACGTCTTGCCAGACTCAACACGTACCGGACAAAGGTTCTGCCCATTGCAGCAATCTATGGCGGTAATGCCTCCGGCAAGAGCAACTTATTTAAGGCCCTGAACTTTGCCAAATCCTTGGTTGTCAATATTACGCAGCTTGACGAAGCCATTCCGGTTGAGACCTTTTGTCTGGATGCGGACAGAACAGCGCAACCTGCCCGATTCGCCTTTGAATTGCTGATTGATGAGGTCATCTATGATTTCAGCTTTGCTGTGACCAGAACTGCTGTTGTGGAAGAGCAGCTTGTGAAGATTACAGGCGAGCAGGAGGAAGTTCTTTACAGCAGACCGGGAAGACCACCCGAAGACCCGTCGCTTCAGGTCGTGTTTGACGGCACCAGAGATAACCAGCTCTTTCTCACCAACTCTGTTTCACAGAAGGTCAACGCCTTCAGGCCGGTGTATGATTGGTTTAAGGATACGCTCAAACTCGTCTCGCCTGATTCTTCTCCCGACCTCTTTCCCGTTGTTGAGGATGGTTCCTTATCCCAAACTATGAATGAGCTGCTGCAACAGCTGGACACGGGTATAGTGCATATGTCAGGAGAAGAAGTCCCACTCGAACATATCTCATTCTCATTACCGGAGACACTGAAGCGCGAGATACAAAAAAATCTGAAAGAAGGTGCAACTGCTACTGTTCGGGATCCATTGAGCCAGACGGGTGGCTTGACAATACTTTTCGTTACCCGGAAAGGAGAAAAGCTGATTGCGAAGAAACTGATGACCTCTCATCGAAAAACAGACGGCACAGAGGCAAAGTTTGAGATGCATCAGGAGTCGGATGGTACTTTGCGGGTTATCGAACTCTTGCCTGTCTTTCTTGATCTTTCCGGTAAGACTTCAAACCGGGTATATGTGATAGATGAAATTGACCGCAGCCTGCATACCCTGCTGACCCGAAGACTGCTTGAAGGCTATCTTGCTGGCTGCTCGGCAAAGACCCGCTCACAGCTCTTGCTGACCACCCATGATCTGCTGCTCATGGAGAAAGAACTTCTGCGACATGATGAAATGTGGGTGACGGAACGGGATGCTACAGGTGCGTCAACACTCTTTTCTTTTAGTGAGTATAAGGATGCTGCTCAAGATAAAGATATTCGGAAAAGCTATCTTCAGGGACGGCTGGGCGGTATACCGCATATTCTGCTGAACAGTCCTTTGCAGCACTCCGAGACTGAGGAGGGGGAGTAATGGCCCGCAAAGTGCGCAGGTTTGTCCGGCGGACCGGGCGGCGGTCGTATCGTAAACTGTTCCTCATTGCTGCGGAAGGAGCAAAGACGGAACCGCAGTATTTCTCTCTGTTCAACAGCCGGGATGCAACGGTTCGGGTAAACTGCCTGAAATGCGGCCATGACAGTGCGCCGCCTCAAGTTCTGAAGCGTATGACCACCTGGCTGAAAAAGAACAGCTTAAAGGATTCAGACGAGGCATGGCTGGTTGTTGATAAAGATCAGTGGACGGATGCGCAACTGAGGGAGCTGCTCACTTGGTCGCAGACTAAAAAGAATTACGGTTTCGCTCTCAGTAATCCCAAGTTTGAATACTGGCTGCTCCTGCATTTTGAAGACGGTAAAAGTATAGATACCTCGCGTAAATGTTCAGAGCGGTTGAGACAGTATCTCAAGAACTACGACAAAGGGATTGATCTGCGAAAATTTACCTGGGACAGTATCAGCAAGGCTGTCCACCAAGCCAAACTGCGTGATACTCCACCATGCAAAGATTGGCCCAAGAATACCGGTACAACAGTGTACAGATTGGTTGAGAAATTCATCTTATCGGAAGCCGGTTGCCGCTGAGGCCCCAGCCTCCCTTGCCTCCTCAATCAACCGCGCCCCCTTTCTCCATCTTCACCCACGGCAGCACCGAGACCTTGTGTGCTTTCAGCTCATCCAGCGAATAAAAGGTACCACGCCAGTCAATACCGCCCTCAATCAGGGTGGACAGCACAGCGTGCCAGATAATATAGAGCTTGATATACGGCGTAACAGGAAACCAGGGCAGGCAGCGAAGATCTGTCTGAAAGGCTCGTGCTCCCAAGGCCAGGGCCAGGAGGTTTGCACCAACAATGGTACCGCAGAGGAGGCGAGCAAGGCCGTCCGCCAGCAGCAGGCCCCAGAGCGGCAGGATATGCACAGAGACAAGTGCCGCAGTTGCTGCAAGCAGCAAAGAGAAACGGTAGTCCAGCAGGGCAAAGGCGTTCTTGCGCAGGCCGCGCACCATCTCCCCAACAGAACCATACCATTCCACACTGACAAAGCTACTTCCATTGAGACAGTCGCATCGGCCTCTGCTTTCTTTGGCCAGACGTCCCAGCAGCACATCATCCACCGGGCAGAGCCGAATAGGACGGTGACCGCCAAAGCTGTGATAAAAGCTCTTCCGTATCATGTTAAAACCGCCTGCCCCGATAAAGGAGCGGGAGTCTGGCTTGCTGACCAGCCAAGGTTTAAGCATGGTGAAACCACCGGAAAGGCTGTCTGCAATCAACAGAGAGAGCAAACGGCTCGGAGCAGTCATACGGAAAAGAAGACAGAGATGATCCAACTTATGGGTCTCCATCTTTGCCACGGCACGGTGGATGGTTTCTGGAGCAAAGTGGACATCAGCATCTGTAAAGAGCAGGAACTCGCCCCTGGCCTGGGCAGCCCCCTGGTGCAAGGCATGGTTCTTGCCCAGCCAGCCTGCAGGTAGCTCCGTAATATGAACCACCCGCAGGCGGGGATGCTTGCCTGCCATGCGGTCAAGGATCTGCGGTGTGGCATCAATGGACCGGTCGTTGAGAACAATGATTTCCAGATTGGGGTAATTAAGGGACAAGAGAGAAGTTAAGGCAGCCTCAATGCCCTGCTCCTCATTACAGGCCGGGATAATAACAGAGACTAAAGGCAATGCAGCTGTTTCCAGAGGTGGGACATGATCCAGTTGCTCTATGTGGTGATGGGCATGAAAGTAGTCCCGCAGTGTAAACAGGGCAATAACAAGGATACAGAACAGGAACAGGGTAAATAATGACATGGTTTTTCTCTTGGGTTGCTTTTCAATAGTGTCACGGCACAGAACCTCACAGTCTTCATAGCTCATGCAGGGATCGTTCAGTGCCTCCAGCCGCACCTTGGGCCCTGTAATCCCCCATCATACCCCTAATCTGCACATTCCCGCAATCCGTAGAAACGAAATTCTTTCGCCCTTACCATGTCTCCTCGGTCATCCGATACGGAAAGGGAGCATCGCTCGAAGGAAAGAAAAAGCATCGGGCGAGGGAATCGGAAAGCATCGCTCGAAGGAAAGAAAAAGCATCGGGCGAGGGAATCAGAAAGCATCGCTCGAAGGAAAGGAAAAGCATCGGGCGAGGGAATCAGAAAACATCGCTCGAAGGAAAGGAAGAACATCGGGCGAGGGAATCAGAAAGTGATCCTGTGTGAACTGTGTCTTGCTCCTTGCCCCTGAACACCTCGCAATAAATCACGGGGCTATTATCGGTTGTCCTTCCGGGACAAGAAGCAAGCCATCAAAGAGGGCGCGCATACAGATACCGATGTTTCAACATCGGAAAGAGTGGCCTACCGACACGCCAACATCTGCTCATTCAGCCGTTCCGCCTGAAGACAAAAGGCCTCCATCCGGGCCTCAATGAGCTGAGGAAAGGGATTCCCATCCGTCTCAATACAGATAAAAGGCAGTTTACGATCCTTCTCCAGAAGAGGTCCCCAGTGGGTTTCCCCGCCCTTGAGTTGGGCAAGCTTCTCCGTGGTAGTGAACTTTTCGTTCAGCACTGCTTCTGCCACACGGGAAGGCATGCAGCCAAAAGGCCCGATAGAGATAATCCCGCAGGAGGGATGGAGGATCTCGTGTATGGCTGAGCCTACCGTGACAATGGTTTCCACGGTGAAATAGGGTGAAACATATTTGCCACCTGCCTCCATGACCGGCTCAATGGGCGCATTGCCATCATAAAAGAATAACCCGGACGGACCAAGCCGCTTACGGATAGCATGATTAAAGTAGCGCTTCACCTGCTCCCGGATTGCAAAACCCTTGGTCCGTTCGCCTTCAATATCATGTTTGATCAGCCAGTCAATGAACTTGATGTATTCGCTGATCATGGCAGTACGGACAATGAAGCCCCGGTCTGCCAGCCGTTCAATCATGTTCTGCAAGGAGATAGGGTCATGACGTACATACATTTCCCCCACCAGAGAGATCTTGGGAATCTGCTCATAGGGCATCTTTAAAGGAATCCGGGCTAAGCGGGCCGCAGATTTGGAGAGCTGGGGAGCAATGATGGGCCAGCGTCGGTGCATGAGCGCTCTGATCTTTTCGAATTCCTCATGAAAGACCTGCAAGCCAGCCTCGCGATCCTTGGCCCCGGCCAGCACGGTGGACCACATTTCATCAAAAAGATCACCGATTACCACAGCCCGCCAGGCAGCCCGCAGGAAGTTGTCCCCCAGGTTACAATAGCCGTTCATGGAGGTTGGGGTGAGTATAGCCACATCCTTAATCTTCTGCCGTTCAAGCATCCGCTTGGTGTAGACATGGTACTGACCCAGGCGGCAAGGACCGTCAGAGCTGGCCATATAATAGACCAGGATCTCCCCATCCTTGCGTTGTTTAATCCTGTTGAGCAGCGATCCCAAGGTGGTTTGCAAGGGCAGGCATTCCTTACACGAGGCATTGCCCCGTCCGAGTTTGAGGACTTCCTCGTCAGCAGGCTGAAGGATTTCAGTACGAATACCGATCCTGCCAAAGGCCGCTGCCAACAAGGGGGTGACATAACGACTCATGGCAGGAATGAGCAGGCATACTTTGGAATCAGTAAGGGGAACCCAGTTATTATCCGACGTCCGCACTCCAGTCACCCTGTTGTGTTCCTCAAGTTGGGCAGAATGAAAGAGCTCTTTGTTTTGTGGAAGAGTGGGATCTTTTTTCTGAATCTCCCGATAATAGTGGATAATGTCGAGGAAGGCCTCAATTCGGGTCTCCAGGCCGGCATCCGCAGTATGGCTGTCCAGTTCCAGGGTCAGTGAGGGCTTGCGACCCATGACATCCCGGAAAAAGCTGACCAGAAAGGAGTCTGGCCCACAGGAAAAATTGGTAATATAAGTACTAAAGAGCTGGGGATGGCGCTCAGCAAAGCGTGCACCTTTGAGGATGATCTGGCCCATTGCCCAGTACATGTTTTCGTCATCAGCCAGTTGTTCCTCCCAGTAGGGGAGCATGTCAAAGGGGATCACAGCAATGCCACGACTGGCAAACTTGGCAGGAATCCCTTTATTCGCCACAGAGGCAAAGGCATTATAGGGGCGGCCAAAAACCACGGTGCCGAATTTTTCCGGGTCTGCTTCAAGCTCTGTTAAGGCCTGTTTCCCCATTTCCCGAATGTCCTGAGTAAAGGATTTCTGGGCCGCATCAGCAGCCTTCAGTGCCGCTGCGACCTTGTTTGAATCAACACCCAGCTTTTGGGCCAGTTTCTGGAATGCCGCAGTGTCTGCTGTATTGCCCTTGGAAAAATCAATGACCTGGGAGATTACCTGCTGCTCATCAGCCAGGGCAGGAAAGGCGGTGCGGAGATAATAGGGCTCGCCCTGAACCAGCACGCAGGTGCAGGAGGTTATATCTGGTTCCCCCATATCCAGCCCCCGAAGATGGGGCAAAAAGATATAATCTGGTTTTTCTGCCACCATGGTTGCGGCGTAATTATGAGCGATCTCTACAGGGTAACAAAAGGCTGCCCCCTGTTGATCCATACCCTTGGGATCTTCCTTGGAAGGCAGGGTGAGACGAAACCCCAGGTCTGCAAAAAAGGCATTGAAAAAGGGAAAGTAGGTGTTCAGGAGAAAAGAGCGGTTCATGCCCACAGTGGGCCGGGTATCCTCTGGATCATTGGGTGCCAGATCCCGAAAGACCCGCTGCTCTCTCTTGATGACCAGATTCAGATCTTCAGTCTTGACCTTGCGGTTATGGATCAGGTTGTCGTAGCGATTGCAGATGCCGCCAAAGGGGTAGACCTTGTCCTTGATCTTGATCCGGGAGATCTCACAGCCCCGGTCGCAGTCCTTGCCACCGCCGCATATAAAGGGTTTGCCGTATTCCACCTGCCGGGCAATCAGTTCCTGGAGATCGTATTCCTGGACCTTGAGCAGGTCCTGCTCCATACGTCGTTCCACCTCTAATGCTACCCCAAAGGCCCCCATGAGTCCGGCTTCCGCAGGGACCACCACTTGTTTGCCAGTCAGCCCGGCCATAGCCGCTGGCACGGCCTTATTATAGCAGACTCCGCCCTGGACAAAGACTTTCTTGCCCACTGGTCGGTTGCCCTTGACCCGGTTATTATAATTCATACCAATGGAGTAGACCAGGCCAGCAACGATGTCCTCTAAGGGCACGTTTTCCTGGACCGAACGTTTGATGTCTGAGCCAATAAAGGCGGCGCATTGATCGCTGAAGTTAGGCGGAGCCGTGGCCCGAAAAGCAGTCTCACCGATTTCGGTCACGTCAAGGCCCAGGCTCTCCTTGGCCGCCTCTTCAAGAAAGGAGCCAGTGCCAGCACTACAGGCCTCGTTCATCGCATAATCGCTGGGCACACCATTGGTGATATAGGTATACTTGGCATCCTGGCCCCCGATCTCGAAGATGGTATCCACTTCCGGGTCAAAATGCACTGCCGCAGTGGCATGGGCCACGATTTCGTTGATCACGCCGTCAGTCAGGGCATGGAGACCAGCGATCTGGCGGCCGGACCCGGTGACGCCCAGGCCCTCAATGCTGATCGGCACTTTGACCTGATCTGCCAGACTTTGGTAGACATTTTTTGAGGCCCCAATGGGATCGCCGTTGGTACGCAGGTATTCAGCAGCGATAATGGCCTTATCACTGCGTCGCATGAGTACGCCCTTGGTGGTGGTGGAGCCGACATCCAGACCAAGGATCACCTTATCGCCTTCTTCAGCTGCACTGCGTTCCTGATGCTTATAATCCACCAGATGCTGACATTCAGAGAGTGGTGGCAGGGTGGCCAGACCAGCCTGTTGGTCAGTAAAAATGGCGTCCAGGGAGGTAAATGGTTGGGTTTGATTGCTCAGTGCCCAGAGGGCTGCGCCCACGGCCTCAAAGGCGGCAGCCTCTTTAGGGATATAGAGATCGGGGATGGCCTCTTGCAGGTAGTGGACCATTGCCTGATTGCCCACACAGCCGCCCACCAGCATGACAGCATCCTTGGGCAGCTTCTTAAGCAACTCCATGACCTTGCCGGACATCATCCGGGACAGACCCGCAACCACTTGCTCCTTGGGAATCCCTTTATTCAGGGCATGTGTGCAGTCACTTTTGCAAAAGACCGAACAGCGGCCTGAGACCTTATAGGGTTTTTCCGGCATCTCCATCTTTCCGGCCTCGTCCAAATTCATTGACATCCTGCCCAGCTGCTGGAGAAAGAATTCACCGGTTCCAGAGGCGCATTTATTGCCGGTATGGATTTCATTGACCTTGCCGTCCTCGTCCAGATGATAAACCATGGTGGTCTCTCCACCGGCACTGATCACCACCCGGTAGGGATGATCCGGCGGCAGAAGAAACGAAGTCGCCAACTCCACAGCTTCGGGTTCAGCAATACCGGAGAAGTTGAGCATATTTCTGAATTTACGTCCAGTGGCTGCGATCTTGTATCCCTGGAGATCGTCGATCTGCTCCAACATCTCCCGCAACACCTTTCTCGGGTTGCCGTCATGGGCCTGGGATTGAGAAAAGAGAAGTTTCCTGTCCAAAGACTGTTGTTCAATTCCTGTTAAAGAGATGCTGGAGGCGCCCGCACAAATACCAAGAGATTTCATAATTTTTTTTGTATGTAAGCTTTGTTTTTTGAGTGATGGCTTGTTAATTTTTCCAGATAGACAGGGCGTGGCCATAGACCTGGGATCGAGGCAAATCCAGATCCTTGGCAATGATCCGGGCCGCATCTTTGAGAGAGGTTTTTTCTGTATCCCGGTACCAGAGAATCAATTCGTCCAGATTATCCGGTTGTTCTTCCTTGCGCTCTGGTTGGCCGCTGATAATCAAAACCAATTCACCCCGTACCTTGCCTTGAGTATGTTCAATAAGGATGGAAAGGGGACCGGAAAGATGTTCTTCGTGAAGTTTGGTCAGTTCCCGAAAGAGCTGAGCCTGCCGGTCGCCGAAAACTTCAAGGCAATCCTGCAAGGTTGCCTGGACACGATGGGGAGCCTCGTAAAAAATTAAAGGACAGTTGAGACCCTTGAGTGCTTTGAGCTGTTTCACCCGTTCTCCTGTTTTGGCTGCTGGAAATCCACCAAAATAAAAGCCTGCACCTTGGTGGCCGGAAGCAGAAAGGGCGGTTGCCAGGGCTGAGGGGCCAGGCACCGGGATAACCGAAAGCCCTTGTTCACGCGCCCCACGAACCAGAACCGCTCCAGGGTCAGAGATCCCTGGAGTACCTGCATCAGAGACCAGAGCAATATCCAGCCCTTCAGAGAGTTTTTTGAGCAAATAGACGGTTTTTTGCTGTTCATTTTCTTTATGACAGCTGGTAAGGTCAGCTTTAATACCCAGATGGGCCAGTAACCTGCCTGTATGGCGGGTATCTTCGCAGGCAATGAGATCTACAGTCGCAAGGACATCCTGCATGCGTTGACTGATATCAGTAAGATTGCCAATAGGGGTTGCCACTATATAGAGCGAGCCTGTATTGTCTGTATTTTTTGGGGTGTGCATAATAAATAACAGGTGGGGGTGCAGAATAGGTAATGTCTTTTCAGAATAATAAAATTACTTGTACCTTATTCAGCGTATTCTTTCAGCCCCTTTCAGGGAAGATGAGAAAAAAGTTCATTTTGGCGGGCGGAAATGGTACTCTAAAGGTGTACTTCTTATAATCATATATATTACTATATGAAACAGGCCCCTGACAGCCTTTTTCTGCTAGCTGGTTAATCTTTTAATTTTACACCAGAAAAAAATGGACATTTGAGATTTTTCTGGTATTAATGTAATAAAAAACGATTTGTCATTGGTAACCAAGGGA
>NZ_JALAAI010000001.1:0-79437 GCF_052785085.1 Candidatus Electrothrix sp. | reverse complement strand
ATACCAACCATTTCTGTGCTGCCGATAAATCCGAGGACAATCATGACGAAAACAAGCCAGGTTTTTTCACGGGAAAATACGTTACGAAAGCCTGTTAATGAATCATACAAGTAGTTGAGCATACAATTACCTCCTCTGATTTTTTGAAGAAGTTATCTTGTAGCTTATACTGTATGCTTTTTTACAAATTTGTCAAGTTGTCAGAGAACTTACGACTGTAGAGTTATTGAAGATAATGAGTCTAAGGCCGAATCTGCGGTCAAGGCCAATACCAAGCTGATTACTCAGGATGATGTGTTGATTATCGTGGGGCCTCAATCCTCAAAACAAGCCATTCCAGCCGGAGATGTGGCGAATAATTATGAAACCCCGATGATCAGCCCCTGGTCCACCAATCCCGATACCACTGCCAACCGTCCCTATGTTTTCCGGGGTTGCTTTCTTGATCCCTTCCAGGGACCTGTGCTGGCAGATTTTATCACCGATGAATTTCACTTTACCAAGGCAGCTGTGCTCTACGATGTGGCCAGTGATTATCCGAAAGGCCTTGCTGAGTTCTTTAAGAAATCCTGGGAAGAAAAACACGGGCCTGGCTCTGTGGTGGCCTATGAGAGCTTTACCACCAGAGATACGGATTTTAGCTCCCAGCTGACCAAGATCATTCGCTCTGGTGCAGAGGTGCTCTTTACTCCACAATATTATAATGAGGTTGCCCTGATTGTCCAGCAGGCCAAGGATCTGGGCTGGCAAAATCCTATTGTGGGCAGTGACAGCTGGGGGTCTGCTGAGACCATTGAGCTTTGTAGAGAGGCCTGTTACGGCCAGTTTTTCAGCACCCATTATGCTGCTGCCGGGGCCCAAGGTGCGACCAAGGATTTTATTGATCGCTATAAAAACAAGTACGGGTATGTGCCTGATGATGTGGCTGCCCTGACCTGGGATGCGTTGGGGTTGGCCAAGGCTGCTATGGAAGGGGCTGGTAAGTTAACTGGTCAGATAAAAAAAGATCGTACAGCAGTACGTGATGCCTTGGCTCAGGTTAAAGATTTTCAGGGCATCACCGGTAAAATGACCTTTACTGAAGAGGGTGACCCTCAGAAATGTGCGGTCATTGTGAAGATCAGCGACAAGGGCGAGTATGAATTTTATAAGTCGATTTGTCCTGAATAACACCCATCCCTCCCCTTGGGAAGGGGAAATAAAATATGACGGCTGGGCCAGCGGTTCCAAGGAATCAGCTGGTACTTTCATATAAAGAGAGTTTTTAATGTCCTTCCTCTACAATGCCCTTTCTTCCTCCTGGAACCTGCTCAATCAATCAGCAGTCTATATGCTCTTTGGTTTATTGATTGGTGGACTGCTTAAAGAATATCTTTCCCCTACCTATGTGGCAAACCATTTGGGTTCCGGGCGATTTCGTTCAGTATTCAAGGCAGCTTTACTCGGTATTCCTATTCCGCTCTGCTCCTGCGGTGTGTTACCCGCAGCAGCAACCCTGAAAAAACAAGGGGCCAATAACGGGGCTGTGACGGCCTTTTTGATCTCCACTCCAGAATCAGGGGTTGATTCTATTTCCATCACTTGGGCTTTGCTTGATCCGATCATGACTATTGCCCGCCCGGTTTCTGCTTTTATCTCTGCGGCCATTGCTGGTACAGCTGAGAACCTTCTTGCATCTTCCCAGCCAGCCTCCTCAACGCATCAACAGCAACATGAGGTGTCTAAAAAACATTCCTGTGGTTGTGGCTGTGACCAGGAAGAAGAGAAAGAAAAGGCAGGACGAGCTGGCAGGACTGCACAGGGGTTTTTGAGAGAACTCCCTGGTAAACTTACATCAGGGATCAAATATGCAATCTTTGATATCTGGGAAGAGCTGGCAGGCTGGTTTATGATCGGTATCCTGCTGGCCGGAGTCATCACGGTGCTTCTGCCAGATACTTTTATCAGATCATATCTTGGTGGTGGCCTCAGCTCCATGCTCCTGATGCTGGTGATTGGTATTCCTCTCTATATCTGTGCAACTGCTTCCACCCCCATTGCTGCGGCCTTTCTCCTCAAAGGGGTCAGTCCGGGAGCAGCTCTGGTGTTTCTTCTGGTTGGTCCGGCCACCAATGTGACCTCGCTGTCTGTCCTGGTGGGTTTGTTGGGCAAACGGGCTGTGGTTATTTATCTCACCTCAATTGCTTTGGTCAGTGTGATTTGCGGTTTGATCCTGGATGCAGTGTATGGCATGCTCGGTATTTCCGTTATTGCAGCAGTGGCAAAGCACGGTGAAATGATGCCTGAAGAATTGACCGTGGTTGCCAGTATTATTTTGCTCATCTTTTCCATTCGTCCGATAAAAAGGAGTCTTCGACGTCGTTTTGTCTTGAAACAAGGCGGCTGTTGTTCCACCGATGCCAGCTCCTGTGGCTGTGGCGAGGAAATAATGCAGCCCCTGCAATCTTTAGGTGATTTACGAAAAAAGCAATAATTATCGTTCCAGCACAACAACAGACTCAATATGGCTGGTCTGGGGAAACATATCCACAGGAATAACCTGCGTAATTTTATACCCCTGTACGCAAAGGGTGTTCAGATCCCGGGCAAGGGTGGCTGGATCACAGGAAACATAGATGATTTTTTCCGGCTTCAGGCGGGGCAATAAGGCGATGTCTTTGCCTACGCCACTGCGGGGTGGATCAAGAAGGATTATATCTGTTTTTTCTCCCTGATCGACAAGCTGTTGCAGAGCGTCCCGAACATCGGCAACAAAGAAACAGGCTGATATTCCTGCTTGAAGGGCATTCTTTTCTGCCCAATGGATGCTTTCCTGGTTTCCCTCAATACCAGTAATGGTTCCTCCGCAGCATCCAAGGGGTATAGAGAAATTGCCCATGCCGCAGTAAAGATCAAGAACGGTTTTTCCTTGAAGATCGCCAGCAGCTTCGCAGACTACGTTGATTAATTGTTCATTCTGACCAGGATTGACCTGGGAAAAACAGCCTCCTGACCAGGATAAGGAGCAGCTTGTATTGTCGTGCTTTTTAAGCTGAATGTGCTGACTGAGTGGGTCTGCTTGGGGATAAAGGTATTGAAAGCCTTTCAAGCTCTGCCAGCCTATCTGGTGTATTGTTGAGATACTGTTGAGCTTCTGAAGTTTTTGCCGTATGGAAGGCGGCAGTTTTTTCTGTTTATTTCCTTTGAGGACAAGGGTGATTTTTCCATCAGCAGGGGACTCCAGTAGCTCAAGTTCCGGGCAGGTCTGAGCTAAGGGCTGGAGGACTTCGGTCATATTTAGTTCAGCCAGAGCAGAACAAATTCCCTGGCTTGCCACCAGACATTCTGGAATCGGGATAAAGGTATTGCTCCTTTTCTGAAAAAAACCAAGCTGGCCAGAGCTATTGATCTTGAGGCGGAGGCGATAGCGATAACCCCACTGAGCTGGGGAGGCAAGAGGATTATCAACATGCTCTAAGGGTAGTTTGGCACGACGTAATGACTCCTCGACAATACCCTTTTTGATGCGGAGTTGTTCCTGGTAACTGCCATGCTGGAGATCGCAGCCACCGCATTCTTCGTACAAAGGGCAGGAAGGGGTAATTCGGCCTGGAGAGGGCAAGAGGATGGTGTTGATCCGTCCTTCAAGATAACCGGATTTCTTCTTTTCTTCATGCACCACCATATTTTCATCTGCAAGAGTAAGCGGAATCATGATAACCTGTCCCTCTGCTGTCCGGGCCAGTCCTTTGCCACTGGCTATAATTTTTTCAATAGTGACAGTATGTTTCATAGAAAGTCCTGGTAACCTGTTTCGGGAGCGTTCATGGAAAAAATATTGTTGATTTTGCTTTAAAAATATTGTGAAAGCCTGTTGTTTATTGACAGGGAATACCTCTTGGTGCTACAGTGACCTACCGTTCTGTTGCGTACAGGACGGATTATTCTTACTACGTACGAAATAAACTGTAAAGAGGTGAGAGAGTATGTTCGGACTCGGAATGCCTGAAATGATTATCATCCTGGTTATTGTTGTTATTATTTTCGGGGCTGGAAAACTGCCTGAAATTGGTTCTGGTATCGGAAAAGGGATCAAGAATTTCAAAGATGCCACCAAGAGCGATGATGACCCGAAACCCATAGAAGACAGCAGTAGCAAGGAAAGCTGAAAAGATTAAAAAAAATGCTGTTTAATATGGATAACGTGAAGAGAGGACTTGTATGTTCGGACTCGGAACCCCTGAACTTGTTGTTATAATGACTATTGCCTTCCTGCTCTTTGGTGGAAAGAAATTACCAGAGATTGGCTCTGGCCTTGGCAAGGCCATAACTTCGTTTAAAAAGGGACTAGGTGAGGTTGAGGATACTGCTGGCTTGGGAGAAATGACCAAGAAGCTTCCTGGTGTTCGGAAGGTCAATGCGGTGCAGGAAAAGATTGAGAAAGCAAAAAATGTTGGTAAGATGATAACCAAATAGGGGTAATCCCCTGTGATTGTCCAAGAGATCCAAGGCGGTTGGTAGGGCAGACCTCTGTGTCTGCCCGGCCTTGCCTAATACCGCAAGCCCACCCTGTCCCGCACCACAGCCAAAGTTTCGCTGGCCTTTCCCCGTGCTTTGTCAGCACCTTTCTGCAAAATATCCCGTAAATAATCCTGATTCTGCAAGAGTTCTTTTTTCCTGGCTCGGGCATCGGCATAATAATCCCGGATCAGCTCAAAAAGATCCTGCTTCAAATAGCCATAAGCTGCGCCTCCGTTGACATAAAGGTCGTGGACCTCCTTCATCTTGTCTTTAGGGGCAAAGAGTTTGAGCAGGGCATAGAGGTTGCAGGTGTCGGGATTCTTAGGTTCTTCCACCGGGGTTGAATCGGTCTGCACCGCCATAACCTGTTTTCGTAAGGGCTTATCATCTAAAAAGATAGGGATGGTGTTGTCATAGGATTTTGACATCTTTTGTCCGTCCAGGCCTGGAACAATGGCTGTGTTTTCGCTGATTGCCGGTTCCGGTATCACAAAGGTTTCGCCAAAGGTATTATTGAATTTAATGGCAATATCGCGAGCTACTTCCAAATGCTGTTTCTGATCTTTACCCACCGGGACGATTTCTGATTGATAGAGCAGGATATCTGCGGCCATCAGCACAGGGTAGGCAAAGAGGCCATGATTAGCAGCAATGCCTTTAGTGACTTTGTCCTTATAGGAATGGCAGCGCTCCAGCAGGCCCATTGGAGTCATATTAGAGAGGATCCAGGAGAGTTCACAGACTTCGGGCACATCGGATTGGACCCAGAACGTGCATTTTTCTGGATCAAGTCCCAGAGAAAGAAAATCCGCTGCTGCTTCCAGGGTACCGGTGGAGAGTTTTTTCCGATCCTGCACTGAAGTCAGGGCATGGAGGTCAACAATAAAGACATAGAGGTCTGAGGTCTCCATATTGGCGATCATGGTTTTCATCATACCAAAATAATTGCCGATATGAAGTTGTCCTGAGGGCTGAATGCCAGAAAGTATACGTTGCATAGTATTTGCTGATAGGATTGATGATGAATGTATTGATCGGGAGAATATAGCAGTATTTTTTTTCTCTCGCAATAGACATGAGGATCTAAAGAGCCTCATGGCACGATAACGAACCCCATCGTCATAAAGTGGTGATCTTTACTTTCTGTAGAGGTATTCATCGTGACGACGGGCGGTATCATGCGGGGAGGTTCCTTCGTCTAACCCTCGCCCAAAGTTTTCCATCAACTCTCTGGCTTTTTCCAGCTCCATAGGTGTCGATGACGTTGGAGTTTTTTGTTGTGTTGAATAGGTCGTCACATAGGACGCAAGTGCTATGCATACAAGATCCGAGAGTGTTTCGCTTTGCTCGCCTGCGATTTTCTGAACATGTTGGCAAAGTTCATGCGGGATTCGAACACGTAATTCGCTATCTGGTTGCGAAGGCTTTATTTGATGTTTTTGCATAATGTGCTCTTTTGTAATTTTTTTCCAGCTTGGTCGGTTGCTATCCTCTATTCTAAACCGGATTACAGTACGCTGACAAGCTGTTTATCCGTGACTATGCAATGATGCGGTATGTATCCTCATCATGGAGGGATAATTTGGGGCGTAAAAAATGATACACCATGTATGAATATTACGCCCAAATTGATCAGTAGAGTATTTTTTCGCCTGATAATGAAGCTGTTTTGAACGATTTTTTTCAGTTTTCATATTCTCCTGTCCCTGCTATGATGGGTCAGCTTGTCCGAATGATGCCTTTGGATCTACCCGCAAACGTTGGGAGGTCTATTTTTAGAGAAAAAACAAAAGAGTTATGAGCTATGTTTATTGAAAAAAATGTAAGAAAAATTCTTCTTCTCTTTGTTTTTCTGTTTTTATGCAGCTGTGCATTTATGCCACCTGCTGATAACGACAATGAAGTGGCGATCACCATTCTTCAAATGAATGACGTGTATGAGATTGATCCGGTAAATGGCGGCAAAGAAGGAGGGCTTGCCCGGGTTGCCACTCTCCGTGATCAACTTCTCAGGCGCAATCCGGACACGATTACAGTCCTTGCTGGTGATCTTTTCAGTCCTTCGGCTTTGGGGACAGCACCCTATAAAGACGGGCGTCTCAACGGCAAACAGATGGTTGCGACCATGAATGCCTTGGGGCTTGATTACATCACCTTTGGTAATCATGAGTTTGATTTGAAAAAAGGACCTTTTTACGATCGTCTTAAGGAATCTAAGTTTACCTGGATTTCCAGTAATTGTTTTACAGAAAAGAGAGGTACCTTTCCTGGAGTTGTTGAGGAGAAGGTCATTGATATCAAAGGAGTCAAAATAGGCATCTTTGGTCTCACTCTGCCAAAAACACAGACAGATTATGTAACTTATAAAGATCCTTTTGCAGCAGCAGAACAAAAAGTGGCTGAGCTGCGCCCAAAGGTAGATATCCTTCTCGCCCTGACCCATCTCAATAAGGATGATGATATTCAGCTGGCCAGTAGGTTCCCTGAGATTGATCTCATCCTCGGTGGTCATGAGCATGAGAATATGCAGTTCTGGCGGGGTAAGGATTTCACCCCGATATTCAAGGCGGATGCTAATGCCCGCACCGTGTATATTCATAATCTGCGCTATAGTGCAAGCACTGACAAGAAGCTGGACATCTCTTCCGAACTGTACCGAATTACTGATGAGCTGTCTGATCAGCCCAAGACCGCAGCAGTGGTCAAGAAATGGCGGGAGATTGGCTATGCTGGTTTTGGCAAAGAGGGGCTCCAGCCTGACCGGGTTGTGACCACCACTGACGTGGAATTGGACGGACGGGAGGCCAGTGTGCGGAATTTTTCCACTAAACTTACTGATCTCATTGCCCAGGCCTTTCTCTCTGTTTCAGAAGAGGCTCAACTGTCTTTCTACAACGGTGGTTCGATCCGCTTTGATGACATTCTGCCTGCCGGAGATATTACGGAATACGATATTATCAGAATTTTACCCTTTGGAGGGGATATCGTTACCGTTACTATGCAAGGTTCTCTGCTTGAGCAGACTCTCATCCAGGGGAAGGCAAGCAAAGGGGAGGGCGGTTTCCTCCAAACCGGCAATGTCAGTGGCGGAGAAGAGGGGGATCCTTGGTTGATTGGCGGCAAGGAGCTTGATCCAGATACTGAATACGCTGTGGCGGTGCTGGATTATCTGGTAAAGATTGGTGATGATAAACTGAAATTTTTGGTAAATAATCCTGACGTGCCGATCATTGCTGATAATGGGGATGTGCGAAAGGCCCTGATTGCTAAACTGAAAAAAAGATTTTCAGAGCAATAAATTTTTCCCGTTTTTTCATGCCTCCCATCATCACCTTTATAGGCTGGCACGATTCCGGTAAAACCACGCTGGCTGCCCAGGTTGTCCGTTTGCTGAAAAAGCGCGGTTATTCGGTGGCTGTGATTAAATCCACCAAGGACACCGGGTTGCTGCCGAATCAGGAGGGTACCGATACAGGGGCTTATACGCAGGCCGGGGCAGATGCGGTCACTCTGATAGCTCCAGATCTGTTGGTTATGACTGCTGATCGCCCGGAAAAAAATCTTCCTGCCTTGGCCCGGCGTTTTTTTGCTGATATGGATCTGGTGATTGGCGAGGGCTTTAAAGGGGCAGATAAGGTCGATAAGATTGAGGTCTTTAGAGGGCAGGGCATGCGCCTTGCGGAGCAGGTTTCCGGGGTTATTGCCGCGGCAACGGATCAGAAAAGTTTTGATCGGCCCCCTGCAGATTCTTTGGTTTTCCCCCTTAATCAACCCAAAAAAATAGCTGATTTTCTCGAAAAAGAATATATCCGAATACCCTCTGCGCATAGTCGCACGGTTCATTTGATCACAACAAGACAAGGTAGACTTATGAAGAATATGCAGTCATTCACTGTGACCCAACCCACCCGAATTCAGTTTGGTGCAGGCACAGTGCAGGATCTTGGTACAACAGTGAAAGATTTTAACGGGACCAAGGTGCTCTTGGTGGTAGATCCCGGTTTGGTCAAGGCAGGTTTGCTGGAGCGTCTGACAGCCCCTCTGGAGCAGGAAGGTATTCCCTTCACAGTCTATGATGAGATTGACCCGGAACCCGGCCTGAAATTGGCTGATAAGGGTTGCGCCATTGCCCAGGAAGCAGGCTGTGATTGCGTGGTGGGTGCTGGTGGTGGCTCTGCAATGGATGTTGCCAAGGCCATTGCCATTCTGCTGACCAATGGTGGCAAGGCTGTGAATTATCTGGGGCTGGGCCTGATTAAAAAACCAGGTGTGCCCAAGATCATGGTGCCCACCTCTGCCGGAACCGGTGCTGAGGTGACTTTCACAGCTGTGTTCATCAACGAAGCAACAGGCTCTAAAGGCGGCATGAACGGCGACCCTCTCTATCCAGATGCAGCCATCCTGGATCCGGAATTGACTCTGACCCTGCCTGCCAAGGTCACAGCCTATACCGGTATTGATGCCCTGACCCATGCCCTGGAAGCCTATACCTCCACCCAGGCCCATGTCATCTCAGAGATGTATTCCCTGGAAGCCATTGATCTGATCGCCCGCAACCTGCCAGCTGCTTGTGCCAATGGTGGTAATCTTGCAGCCCGTTCAGCCATGCTCATGGGATCGCTGCTGGGCGGTAAGGCCTTGGCCACTGCCGGAGTCGGTCTGGTGCATGCCATGGCCTACCCTATGGGTGGGATGTTCGGGGTGCCGCACGGGTTAGCCAATGCGGTCCTCCTGCCTTATGTGGTTCAATATAATCTGCCGGGTAATTATGAAAAATTTGCTTTGCTTGCTGAGGTGCTGGGACAAAATACAGAAGGCTTATCCCGACGTGATGCGGCCTCCCTCTGTGTTGAGGCACTGTATGATCTGAATGCGGACATAGGTATTCCTGCTACTCTTAAGGATTTGGATATCCCTTTTGATAAGATTCCAGAGATGGCAGAAATTGCCCTGACCGTGACCCGGCCGGTGGAAAATAATCCCCGCCAGCCCTCCCTTGCTGATGTGATTGCGGTGTATGAACGGGCTTATCGGCATGAGGTTGAGGTGTAACTTCGTATTCTTATCGGATGTTGTAAGGGCACGGCACGCCGTGCCCCTACAGGAGGTCTCTTATGCTTTTAGAATTGACTCTTGCTGTCTGTCTGGCAATTCTGGTTTCAGCCTTATGCAGTGTACTTGAGGCAGTACTCTATTCCCTGCCTATGAGCCGCATTGAGATGATGGCAGAAGCTCGACCTGCCACTACTGCTATTCTGAAAAAACTGAAAGATAATATTGATCAACCCATCACGGCTATTCTCACCCTGAACACCATTGCCCATACAATGGGGGCTTCAGTGGCAGGTGCGGCAGCAGCCTCGGTATTTGGAGAGAGTAACCTGATCTGGTTTTCTGTGTTTTTTACCTTGGCGATTCTCCTGCTCTCTGAGATTTTACCCAAGACTGTGGGCGTGGAGTTCAGCAGCCCTTTGGCTCCCTATATAGCCCGTCCTCTTCAGGTGATGATCTTTACCCTCAAACCAATTATTCTGATTTGTCAGGCTGTGACCCGGCTCATACCTAAGTCTTCTGGTTCACTGGTTTCAGCAGAAGAGTTGAGCACCATTGCCCGGCTCAGTCGAAAATCCGGAGAAATTGAACGGGACCAGGAAAAGGTGATTACCAATATTATTGATTTGCGCAATAAGACAGTGCGTCAAGTCATGACCCCACGAACCGTAACCTTTACCCTGAGCAGGGAAATGACTGTGGAACAGGCAGCCCTGTTAACCGATCAATGGCGTATTCACAGCAGGGTGCCGGTCTATGGCAGGGACAGCAATGATGTGGTGGGTATTGTGCTCAGTTACGAGGTCATGCAGGCCGCAGTAGAGGGAAAGCTGGAATGCAGATTAGAAGAGATTATGCATCCGGTTCATTTTGTCCCGGAGATTGCCTTGCTCAATAAGGTAATGCTGGAGTTTTTTGAAAAGAGTCAGCATCTTTTTGTGGTGGTGGATGAATACGGTTCTGTGACCGGGGTGATTAGCCTGGAGGATATTCTGGAAGAGATTATCGGCAGGGAGATTGTTGATGAATCAGATAAGACCCAGGATATGCGGGCCTTGGCCCGGGCTGCCCGGCAAAAGGGTATTGCTGTTGTACTGGAAGCAGAGAAGCAAAGACAGGAAGAGAAAGATCAGGCGGTTCAGAAGCAGGAATCCATTGATGAAGCAAGGATATCAAAGGAAAAACAGAGGAGATAATTATGGGTAACCCTCTTCAGGATCAGCTCCTCAAGGCAGGGCTGGTCAGTAAAAAGCAGGCCAGTAAGGCAAAGCAGGAGCAATATGCTCAGAGCAAAAAAAAGAAAAAGAGCAAGTCCTCCCGAAAGACCGGCAGAAAACCGATCTCAAAGGCAGAGGTGGCTCAGGCTGCTGAAGTGGCGCGTAATAAGGAACTGAGCCGGAAACAGGCTGAGGAGCGAAAGCAGCATGAGTTGCAGGCCCAGATTAAACAGCTTGTTATGAATAATCGGCTGGAACGGGATGATAATGGCCAGGCCTATCATTTTGCCCTGGGAAAAAAAATCCATCGTATTTTTGTGGCTGAGGAGATGATTGACCGGCTTTGTCAAGGCCAGTTAGGCATTGTCCAGCTTGCAGACAGCTTTGAGGTGGTGCCTGCCAAGGTAGTCCGCCAGGTTGCAGAGCGCGATAAAGAGGCAGTGGTTTCTCTGCGGGAACCCAGCGAGGAAGACGACGACTGGTGATTTGATTACGCACAGTGTTTGTAGGGGCGAATCTTGTATTCGATTCGCCCTTGATGAAGAGCAAAAAGGGCAACCGCCGGTTGCCCCTACAGCGTTGGATTCATCGGGTTCGTTGACAACCCCGTCCCTTGGGGCGGGGTTTCTTTGTTTTGTGAGAGAGAATATTGCTGGTTCCCAAGCCGGAGTTTGGGAACCAGGCAAAACCAGGCAAGAAATATAACGCCCTTGTTCGTAACTTCTCAATAAGTGGTGGTAATAAATAAAATCAGGATGTTATAGTAACCAGAAAGATGCATAAGCATAATTCGTGCCGAAACAGCAATATCTTTATTAACAATAGTTTAGCGATTCAAGCCTAACGGCACTGTATAAAATCTCCTGAAAAATATGACATGTAACCTATTGAAATTATAGAACACCACCAGTTATTGAGAAGTTACCCTTGTTCGTAAGGGCTTATTGATATTTCAGAGGAAAAACTTATGACCATTCGTATTGAAAGTTATGCAACAGAGCAGGGCAAAAAGAGCATGGACGGGCTACGAGATCGCTTTGCCCTTGCTGACAGCAAATGCGCCCAAACGGTGACTGATATCCTGGAACAGGTACGTAACCGAGGGGATGAAGCGGTGTTGGAATACACCCGTCGTTTTGATGCACCGGAGTTGAGCCTGGAAGAATTCAAGGTGAGCAAGGAAGAGTTTGCCCAGGCAGCCAAAGAGGTTGATGAAGACTTCATGGCAACCCTGAGTTTTGCTGCAGAGCGGATTCGCCTGTTTCATGAGCGGGAAATGGAAGATTCCTGGATGATGACCCGTGATGATGGCACCATTACCGGGCGCTTGGTTCGGCCTGTGGATTCAGCTGGTCTCTATGTGCCAGGCGGACAGGGCGGTTCCACCCCCCTGGTTTCTTCAGTGCTGATGAACGCTATTCCTGCGGGTATTGCCGGGGTGCAACAGCGGGTGATGATGACGCCACCCAATAAGGAGGGCAAGATTGCTCCGGCCCTGCTCATGGCAGCCAGGGAAGCAGGAATCACCGAGGTCTATAAGGCTGGCTCTGCCTGGGCCATTGCAGCCTTAGCCTTTGGCACGGAATCCGTACCTGCTGTGGATGTTATTGTCGGACCGGGAAATCAGTTTGTCACTGAGGCCAAGCGACAGGTCATGGGCAGGGTGCGCATTGACATGATTGCCGGTCCCAGTGAGGTGCTGATTGTTGCCGATCATGCGGCCAACCCTGCCTATATTGCAGCGGATATGCTGGCCCAGGCCGAGCATGATCCTATGGCCTTGGCCTTACTCCTGACTACGGAAACTTCGGTTGCCGAGGCGGTTAAGGTGGAGTTGGAAAAGCAGCTGCCGAACCTGAATCGGGAGGATATTGCCAGAACCTCCTTGCAGCAGCGGGGCCTGATTCTGGTGGTGAACAGCGTGGAAGAGGGTATTGCCCAGGCGAACGAGATCGCCATTGAGCATCTGGAGCTTCAGGTGGAAGATCCCTGGCAGTGGTTGCCTATGATTAAACATGCCGGCGCGATCTTCCTTGGGCCCCACACCCCGGAGGCAGCGGGTGATTATGTGGCCGGTCCCAATCATGTGCTACCCACTATGGGCACGGCCCGCATTTCTTCAGCCTTGGGCGTGGAGACCTTTCTCAAGAAAAGTTCCATTATCTCATATTCTCGTCAGGCCCTGCTCAACGATGCGGAGCATATCCAACGACTGGCCAATCTGGAAGGGTTGAGTGCCCATGCCAATTCTGTGGGGGTGCGGGTGAAATAAGGGACGTGGAGCTGGTGCCGTGTTTGCCTGGGGTGTTATCCCAGGATGGCTAAATACAGCCCCTTCTGCTCTGAAGGGCAAACCGGGAGAGTAGGGCAATCGGGTCAGAGGGAGCCGAAGCTCCCGTCTGCCCACAGAACCGTGCGTACGGGTCCGTACACGGCTCCTCATGTTACTTTTGTTTACAAACAGTACAACTAAAGCTTCTTAAGTTCGCAAACCTTTCCCTTTATCTCATTTGCTTTCCATTTGGGTTGCTATTTCATCGTTCCGTACTTGCTTTGTTATAAGAAGATTTATACGTTTCTTCTTCAAAGAAAGTTCCGATGGCTGAACTCGTAACAACCACAATATTGAGATTCCGGTTCTCAATAACATGCTTCACCCTTCGGCTCCAGCATCTCTGCCACTTTCCGATAGTTTTACCCTCAGATACGTCACCGCATCATCATCGGCTACCGATTTTACGCCTACTATGGCTTCATCTGAAGACCCTCTGTCCATAACGGGAACATTGCTGCCCCGCTTAGGGTACGGCTGTCGCAGTTACAACCGACCCGGCATGCAGACGGCCCTTCACCGGGTAAGATCACGCACTTTCATTGCCCACCTACCTCCTTTACCCGGCAGAGTTACGAAAAGGATATCGGGTTTCGGTGGTCGTTGGCACCTCACCCCTCTGCAAAGCCTACCAGAGGTTCACACCAAGTTTAGGTGGCAAATTTGACTAAGGCTTCCTTCAGATCCTTCATTGGCTCATACTCACCGGTTTATCCCTCCTCGGGCAGCTCACATGAGTTTCTTCGGGCACCCTTGCCTTCGTCTACATATTCCCTCCTTTCAGGGTTATGACTGGACTTTCACCAGCTAGTTCGTGACCATGCCGGTCGCACAACGGCGTGCCGTGCCCGTTTATCTGATGTTGTCGTAATGTCCACCAATGGCGAAAATAGAGATGCTCTGCTCATCAAAGGTGTAGATCAGGCGATCTATATGGGAGATCCTTCGTGACCATAGGCCGGTTAGGTTGTGTTTCAAAGGCTCCGGTTTTCCAAGGCCCTGAGCAGGGTCATTTCGTTGCATTTCCTGGAGAATGCGACAGAGATTTTTATGCACCCTTTTGTCCTTGCTCCGCAGTTTTTCGTACTCGGCCCAGGTCTTGCCCTCAAAGATTATTGATCTCATCAAGCTGCTCCTTGGTTGGCGAATAACCTTTTCCGCTTCGATGGGTTCCAAGAGATTGCTTGATCTGCTGCATAAGCGAGGTGTTTTGGAGAACGTAGAGGGTCTCCTGAATCTGCTCCCAGTCTTCTGCCCCGATGATCACAAAGTCTTTGCCGCGTTTACGGGTTACCCGCAGGGGCTCATGGTTAGTGATGCTTTGGTCTGCGCAACTTTTTAAAGCGGCTCGAAATTTATTTGCTGTAATTTCACGCATGATTATGTTCCATAATTGAGAGTTGCTATTGTTTGTATGTACTGTATTACAGTACCATATGGATAGGCTTGTATCAATTGAGAAATAGGAAAACTGGATTATGAAAGCACAAGCAGTACACGAAAACGTAAGCGTTCAGGACTACCTTGCCGGAGAGCAGCAGACCGAGATCCGACATGAATACATCAACGGCACCACCCATGCTCTAGGCGGGGCAAGTCCGTCCCACAACCTGATTGCTGGCAATGTGTTTGTCGCCCTCCATGCAGCGGCCCGCAACAGTCCGTGTCAGGTCTTTATGGCGGACATGAAGGTGTACCTCAACATTGCGGGAGAAGATGTCTTTTACTACCCGGACCTGCTGGTCAGCTGTGACCCGGAGGATAACGAAGACTATTACCGCACCCGTCCCTGTTTGATCGTTGAGGTGCTTTCGCCGACAACCGAGCGTATTGATCGGCGGGAAAAATTCATGGCCTATACCTCGCTCCCCTCATTGCAAGAGTATGTCCTTATTGCTCAGGATCGACAGGCGGTTATGGTCTTTCGGCAAAAAAAGAGCTGGAAGCTGGAGTTGTTTCAGGGCGGGGAGCAGTTTTCTTCTTCTAATTGCCTGAAGTGTACGTTACCGCTTGTGGAGGTTTATCACGGGGTGGAGTTATGAGCTTCTTTCCCCTGTCTCAGAAAACCTTTGCAACCTCGTAACGTTTCCTGTATTTGTTGTAAGCATCTGGCTCATAAACACTGTGAGCTCCAATACACGTAACAGGGAGATAGGGAGATTATCATGAAAGTATTGATTGTGTACTACTCAATGTACGGACATATCTACAAAATGGCACAGGCCGCTGCTGAAGGGGCGAGATCAGTAGATGGTGCTGAGGTGGTGTTGCGTCGGGTACCGGAAACGCTGCCCCAGGAAGTGTTAGAAAAAATGGGTGCTGACCATGCCCAGAATGAGCAGGCAGATATCCCTCTTTGTACCGTCGAAGAGCTGGGCGAGGCAGATGCGGTTATTTTTGGAACCCCAACCCGCTTTGGTAATATGTGCGGGCAGATGCGGCAATTTCTTGACGCAACCGGTCAACTGTGGATGCAGGGGGCCTTGGTGGGTAAGCCGGGAAGTGTGATTACAAGCGCAAATACCCAGCACGGTGGTCAGGAATCCACGCTCCTGAGTTTCCATATTACGTTGTTACATCAGGGCATGGTCATTGTCGGTCTTCCTTATTCTTTTCAGGGGCAAATGACAACAGAGGAGATCACGGGTTGTTCCCCTTATGGCGCATCTGTTGTTGCAGGCCATGACGGCAGTCGACTTCCCAGTGACAATGAACTTGCCGGGGCCCGGTTTCAGGGAGAACACGTTGCGCAGATTGCGAAAAAATTAACAGCCTGATTGTGCTGCCTTACTGCGCTGCTTTGGCAGACCCGGAAAGACCCATGCCAAAGCAGCAATCCCTTCTGACTAATACTCTTCTTCCTCTTCAAAATAGAGTTCTTCATCGTAATCAAAAGAATCCAGGATAACAGGATTAAGGCTCATTAACTGGAATTCTTTTTGACAATCCTCGCAGTACACCTCGTCGCCTGGCTCATGATCGTAATAGATTCTGATCCTTCCATCACAGCTCGGACATCTCTTGGTTTTCATAATGCCTCCTATAGCAGGTAAAAGCAGGTAAAATAATTCCTGAGCATTTATAGCAAACTCTATGCCGAAAGATAAGATGTTGTTATTATGAGGTCGAAAGATGCGGTGCTGGCAGGGCCAGGAACTCAAAGTTCCTTTGCATTGCCCTTTTCAGGTGATCAGTAAACAGGAAAAAGCAAGGAAGAGCCTATTAAATCCTTGCATATCAGACAAGGGCAAGATATTACGAACTCTTGGTTCGTAGTATTACCAAAAAGGAACACACAGTTCATATTTTCATGAAGCCTTATGCGTGATGTGATCAACAATAAGCTCAATAATGCACAGCAGGTGCAAGCTGGGCTTGACGCTCTTCAAGAGCCATTCCAGGATCAGGGTTTTTCCCCTTTTGTCCAGACACAATGTCCGGCCATGGAAAAGGTGTTTGCAGATGTCCGGGCCGTGGCCTTGACAAAGAGCACTGTGCTGCTCACTGGCGAAACCGGAACCGGCAAGGGTGTGTTGGCCCGCCTGCTCCATAATTACAGCAACCGGCGTGATGAGCCTTTTATCCAGGTGCATTGCGGGGCAATTCCTGATACCCTGCTGGAAAGCGAGCTCTTTGGGCACGAGAAAGGGGCCTTTACCGGTGCAATCAAAAGGAAACAGGGCCGATTCGAGATGGCGAATAATGGCACGGTGTTTCTTGATGAGATCGGCACCATCACTCCGGCAGCCCAGATTAAACTGCTCCAGGTTCTTCAGGATGGTGTCTTGCAACGGATAGGCAGTGAACAGGAAACCAGTGTGAATGTCCGGGTTGTTGCGGCAACCAATGAGAATCTGAAACAGCTCTGTGAGGAAAAGGCCTTTCGAAGCGATCTCTATTACCGGCTCAATGTCTTTCCCATTGAACTGCCCCCGCTACGAGAACGCACCCAGGATATTCCTGGTCTGACCACAGGCTTTATCCAACGATTCAACCGGTTCTATACAAAAAACATTACCGGGATCCACCCCCAGGTTATTGATGCCTTTCGCAAGTATTCCTGGCCAGGAAATATTCGAGAGCTGGAGAATATTATAGAGCGTGCCTGCATTATTGAGCCTTCTTCTGTGCTCTCGCCAGACAGTTTTCCGGCAGAGCTCTTTATCAATCAGGATGGTTCCCTGACCCACATTCAGATGGACACTATGTTCTCTTTGGCAGAAGTGCGAAAGCGGGCAATTGAGGAGATTGAGCGATGTTACCTCAAGCAGGTCTTGACCAGTACCCAGGGGAAGATCAACCGAAGTGCAGAAGCAGCAGGCGTCAGTACCCGGCAGTTGCATAAGTTGATGAAGAAGTATGGTTTGAAGAGGGAAGAGTTTACAAAACCGTCTTTGTAAATCTGTGATGAGGATGCCGATATGCATGTATCTGTTGCTACAGCGAGACAGGGAATCCTGGAGCGTGCTGTTCAGTGTCCTCAGCGCATACAGAGGACGATCACCTTTATTTGGAGCAAAGAGAAATGAACGATCTGAAGTTGTCTGATAATGGGAGAAATGTGTTTAACTTCCCGGAAGCAATCCCTGGCCAGTTCATTATCACGGACAAGGAGCTTGACCAGAATGTGTATGAGCAGTTCATGACTGAGCTGGAATGGCTTGATCCTCAGCCGGATTACGCCATGTTGCTTCGTCAAGGCCAAGAGCTGTCCGGTAGGGCGTTGTCTCTTGCTCAAAAAAAGAATATTCTGGCACAACTCGCCCGCTGGGGTACGGTAGATGCCTATCAGCTTGTGCAGAAGTATTGCAAGTGCTGTGATTCATCCCTCGAACCCTGGAGTCAGGTAGCCCTGTATGAATGTCGGATGCGGATGGAGTCGGACCTGCTTGATGAGCCTGTGGGCCTGATCTCAACCGGGCTGGGTGGAGATGGTGAGCGGTTGCGCTATATCTTTGTCCTTGCCTTGCAAGCGGAGTGTCCGGGAGAGGAAAAGCAGCAGGAGATGCGGGAGGCCTTGGATATGGTCTGCCGAAAGCATCGTTCGCGTGTGGAAGAGTTGCAATTCCATCCTTCTTATCTTTTCGTGCAGGTGCTTGTGCCGATAGATGTTGCGGCCGGAAAGGTGATTGAAGGCAGTATCGCCCGGTTGAATCGGCAGGAGGAGCAGGTAGGACAGAACTACATGGCCACTAACGTTGCTGTGCCGACCGAGGAGGAGATACAGAAGTTTCTGGGTGGTTAGAGCCGAATATCCAGCACATCCACCAGTCGTCCGCTGTAGCTGTTCCTGACTGTCTCCTTTAAGGCGGCATAGTCATTTACCCGGATGCTGAGGCTGCTGACAGCCGAGTCCGCAAAGCCCGGCAGGGTGCATCCGCCATTCTCACGCACCGGCACGACAGTGCCTGTCCTTCCCTTTTCCTCCATATCCAGCAAACTGAAGAGCAGCACCTTCTTGCGGTGGTCAAGGATGACCTGAATGCGGAGCGTCTCGTTCGCTGTCACCGTGCCGCCAATGACCGAGACATAAGGGCTGGCCGCGTTGCCGGTGAGGATGCCGTGCTCTGGCGGATCAGGCTGATTCAGGCCGCTCAACGTAAGGGGGCTGCGCAGCATCTGTCGGCAGGCGCCGGTACGCAGAGTACCGTGCGCGCTGTAGCGGGTCGAGACTGAGACCGTGTAC
Source organism: Candidatus Electrothrix sp. (assembly GCF_052785085.1). Taxonomy (NCBI): domain Bacteria; kingdom Pseudomonadati; phylum Thermodesulfobacteriota; class Desulfobulbia; order Desulfobulbales; family Desulfobulbaceae; genus Candidatus Electrothrix; species Candidatus Electrothrix sp. The sequence goes on along the minus strand of NZ_JALAAI010000001.1, from coordinate 60,650 downwards.
TCGTTATTCCACGGCTGGCTCTGGGCAGGGATGTCAGGTATGAGCATGATGCTGCTCTTCTCAATCATGCCAAAGCGGCTCTGGACGGCACTGCCGCTCTCGGTGCCCTTGATGAGACACTGGCTGTCGGGCTGCTTGGGGTCAAAGTCCAGATTGCGGCCCCCGAGCCGGAGCATGCCATCAGGATTCAGGACATTGTCCAGGTCGAGCACCGCATCGCGGGCCGTGCTGATCACTGGTTTCTTTTCGCGCACAGGCAGGCGTTCTGTGCGGGCGGATTGACGGATAGCCCTGGTAAAGGGCGGTGAGATGCGCACATTGACATTCAGGCATTGATCAATCGGCGGCAGCGGGTCGTTCGGGTGGTTCAGCCTGCCGCTGAAAGAGACAAACCAGCTCCAGCTCCCCTCCTTGGTCACCTGCTCACCGTTGAGGAGTCGCTCCTGCACGGCCTTGTCCTCGGCCCGGAGGATGGTCAGGATGTCTGCCTTGCTGAAGTTGGGGTGCTGCAGGGCGATGTCGGCAGCGATATCCTCAATGCCTGCTGAGCTGCGAGGCACGGCAAGGATGCGCCAGGACGGGGGAGTGGTCATTGCGTTTACTTCGGGTCGCCATTGGATTGTCTGCATGAGGGGCCTCCTCTTTGATGTATTTGGTTGAGAGAGTCGGACGAGTTTATAATGACGTATCGTAAGGCGGGCGGAGGAGGGTGTCAACCAGTTTGCAAGGAAGGGTTCCACTATGGTGGAAAGGATGGTTGCACTGTAGTGGAACTGGGATTTGGACTATAGTGGAAAGAGTAGTTGCACTATGGTGTAAGGAATGGTTGGACTATAGTGGGGATATGTTTCGTAAGGACGTTTCGCGAAATGCCCTTACCTTGCGCCGCTATGCTTCCTTCGCCCCTTGCCGTTTTGCCCGCACCTGTGCCAATCCCTCGCGCCATTCTTCCAATTTGGGATGACCGATCTCCTCTTCAATCCGCACGGCCTGGCTGATGTATTCCTCTGCCTTGGCAAGGTCGCCCATGTCTTCGTAGGTGCGACCGAGGTTCCAGCAGCTTTGCGCCTCCCCGGCCCTGTCTCCCAGCTCGCGTCGGATTGCCAATCCTTGTTTTAAATACTCCAAGGCTGATGACCTATTGCCTTGAGTACGGTAAATTGCGGCTATGTTGGTTAAGGCTGCACTTTCACCGATTCTATCGCTGCTCTCCATGCTGATAGGCAGGCTTTGTTGTAAATAGGTCAATGCTGTTTCATAGTCGCCTATCTTCATATAAACCATAGCCATATTATTTAATGTTGTGCCTTCTCCAACCCTGTCACCTGCCTCTCGCTGCATCATCAGACTTTGCGTGTAACATTGCAAAGCCTGTTCATAATTGCATTGTATGTCATAAATGAGACCGATATTATTCAGAGTAAGACTTTCGCCCTGTCTGTATCCCCATTCACGATGAATCAGCAAACTCTGCTCGTAATATTCCAGTGCTCTTGCATACTCACCGAGCTTCCAGCAAGTTTCACCTAATTCATTGAGACACCAGCTTTCATCTCGCCTCTCTTCTTTCAACCTTGCCGCATTCAATCTCATGCTTACAATGGTCAGCTTTTCTGTCCAATATCCCTGTCGGTCTAAGTAAATGATAATTGCTCGTACCAAGGCTTGCACTTCATCCAACAGCCTACTGTTCAGGCAGCTTTCCGTAAGGCGCAGGCAGTGCGCCCTTTCTTTGTCCAGGCAGGCATAGCCCTCCAATCCAGCTTGGCTTTGTTCCTCGCAGAAATAAATATAATAGGCAGCCAGCCGCTCCAAGCTCTCCTTGCTCAAAGCCAACTCGGTGCGAGAGTAGGTATGAATCAGCGCATGGCTTATCTGCCAGCGTTCCTCCTTGCGCTCCATCATGCCATAATTGACCAACTCGTTTAATGCCTTGCGGCCTCGGCGTTCATCGCACTCAAATATGGCACCAACCGGTTCAGAAGCAATCGGCGCAAAGGCCAAGCAACCTGCCGCGCCCAGCGCAAGTCGGGCATCATCGCTCACCTGAGCTACGCTGCGGCGCAGCAGCAAGGCTGCATTCTCTTCTTGATGAGAACCGCTACCCAGCTCCTTGAGTGGCTCCCTTTCTATCCAGTGCAGGTAGTCCGCCGCACTCTCGCCCGTGCTTCTGAGATACCGACCAGCGAGTTGCAAGGCTACTGGCCATCCGCCAAGAATGTTGCAGATACCCTGCACGCTTGCATCATCATCTACCTCCCCGCTATACTTGCGAAATGCCTCTGCTGCCTCTTGCTCATACAGCGGTGTAAGATCAAGCCGGAAACCCAGCGCATCTGATCTTTTCCTACTGGTGATCAATACTCCGCATGTGCCACCCAGTCTAAGCATGGTTGGTAAGTCGTCTGCTTCCTCCGTACCATCCAAGATAAGCAGCATCTTTCTACCCGCCAAGGCAAGCAGCACAGCAGTTTCCAAAGTCGGCTCAGGTTCAATATTCAAAGATTGGGCAATATGTTTTAAGGCATGTGCTATTTCTGGCTGATGGTAAAAACTATGGGAGATAATGCCATCCGGGAACCTGCTTTCTTCCAATTTATGCACCGCCTGAGCTGCCAATGCACTTTTACCTATGCCGCCCGGTCCGCAGATGGTTATAATCTTGCCGGGACGCAATGACTCAAAGAGCAGGGCAAGCTCTTCTTCACGACCGACAAAACAGTCATTAGGTAGAGGAAGTTGACATGGGACTTGAGAAGGCTCAGGAATGTAGCAAGCAATGGTTCCATCGCCTTGCGCAATATTGACGTCTTTCGTGCCGAAGGAAATGGACTTGTTTATCATATCTTGATCCTCTTAAACAGTAGTATTTCAAGCTCAAGATAAGCAGCTTGATCAGCTAGCTCATCAGCGCGAATCTCTCTGAAACACTCTTGCAGTTCCTTTAAGTGTTCAGCAAGCCGCTCTGCTCTCATGTTTGCTCTTTCCTCTTCTCGAATTGCCCGTGTATAATCTTCTAACGGAACACCCTGATAAACGACACTTCCCCGATCTTTGGCAACAGACTGAGGCCCCTTGGCGGAAAAATTATCTCCATGAATTTCATCTTGTTCGCCCATGCGAGTTCCCTGCCCTTATTTCATCCGATCCAGTTCGTCCACTGCTCGCCGCAATACTTCAAGCCTTGTCCCAGCATATTCCCTACCACCACTGCCGCCTTGATGGTCTTGGAGCTTTCCAGAAGAACAGCAGTTGCATCCCGGAGACTCTGCACGATCTTCTTACGATCCGGCGGATTTCGTTGCGCCTGCCGCAGCGCACCGTTGACTTCGTGCTCGACATCCTCCCTGACCTCCTGCGGCACAGGCAGGTTAGCCAATTTTTGCTTTACTTCATTCAACAGGGTAAGCAGTTCCTCAACAGGCACCTGCTGACCTTCATTGACAGTAAGCGTGGCACTGTCTTTGGCTATGTATTGCTTGCCGCCGTCCGTCTCGAAGTTATCCCCAAGGATGATTTTGTTGCCGCTCATATGTTCCCTCCCAGTATCATGGTATTATCCTGAACATATAGTCTATTATGCGAGAAAGGGCGAGCGAAAAGGGGCTTTGCATCCTCCCCATGAATCGGGTAAAGTGGCAACCAGAAACGTTTCTCAAGAAAAACAACCGGACGCAATGGCACGCTTTCCCATGCAGCTCAACTACCCAGGCAACCTCCCCATCACCGACCGCAAGGACGAGATCGTCCAGGCCGTTCGGGATAATCAGGTCATCGTTATTGCAGGTGATACCGGCTCCGGCAAGACAACCCAGCTCCCCAAGATGTGCCTGGAAGCAGGTCGGGCAGGGGAGGGGGCCATGATCGGCTGTACCCAGCCCCGCCGTATTGCCGCCCTGTCGGTGACCGAGCGGGTTCAGGAGGAGCTGGGGCAGGCCCGGACGGTGGGGTCCAAGATTCGCTTTCAGGATCGCACCGGCCCGAAAACCCGGATCAAGTTCATGACCGACGGGATTCTGCTGGCCGAGACCCGGGGCGACCGCGATCTGCGGGCCTACGACACCCTGATCATTGACGAGGCCCATGAGCGCAGCCTGAACATCGACTTTCTGCTCGGCTACCTGCATCAATTGCTGGCCCGCCGCCATGACCTCAAGCTGATCATTGCCTCGGCCACCATTGATACTGAAAAATTCAGTAAGCATTTCCATGATGCCCCGATTATCCAGGTGGAAGGACGCACCTATCCGGTCACGGTGGAATACTGCCCCCCGGACAACGAGGACGATGAAAGCAGTCAGGATATTGACCGGTTGGTCGCTGATCAGATTGTCAGGCTTATGGCTCGGCCCGGCGGGGATATCCTGACCTTTCTCCCCACGGAGCGGGACATCCTGGACACTGTGGAACTGCTGCGCAGGGAACTGGCAGATCGCGCCCTGATCCTGCCCCTGTTCGGACGGCTCCAGGGCGGGGAGCAGCGGCGTATCTTCCGTTCTGCCCGGCAGCGCAAGATCATCGTGGCCACCAATGTGGCAGAGACCTCCATCACGGTGCCGGGCATAGAATGCGTGGTGGATACCGGCCTGGCGCGGATCGCCCATTATAATGTGCGGGCCGGGACCACCCATCTGCCGGTGGCCCGGATTTCCAGGGCCAGTTGTGATCAGCGGGCAGGCCGTTGCGGTCGGGTCGGGCCGGGGCGTTGCATCCGCTTGTACAGCGAGGAGGATTACCTTGCCCGTGATGAATTCACTCTGCCTGAGATCCAGCGTTCCAATCTGGCCGAGGTTATCCTGCAGATGCTCAGCCTGCGTCTGCCCGAACCGCGCAACTTCCCTTTTATCGATCCGCCTGCCCCCAGAGCGGTCAATGACGGCTTCCGTATTCTTCGGGAACTGGGTGCCCTTGACAGCGAGCAGCGGCTCACCCGGCAAGGCAGGATCATGGCCCGCCTGCCTCTGGACCCGCGTATTTCCCGGATGATCATTGAGGGTGCGGAGCTGGGCGTGCTCCGGGAAACCGCGATCATTGCTGCGGCCCTGGCGATTCAGGATCCCCGTGTCCAACCGCCGGATAAGCTGGAAAAGGCCCGGCAGGCCCACCGCGCCTTTCATTATCCTGGCTCGGATGTCCTGACCCTGGTTAATATGTGGGATGCCTGTCGAGGTGAAGCCCTGTCTTCGCCCGGTTCGTCTGATGACGGGCAGGGCCGCCGGGATGATAAAGAGCAGACACGCAGGTCTGCCCCTACGCCGTCCGCCGGGCAGCTGCGCCGTTTTTGCGAGGCTAATTTCTGCTCCTGGCAACGGATGCGGGAGTGGTTTGATATCCATGATCAGATTCTCCGTATCCTCCAGCAGCATAAGGAGTTTGCCGGTGCCCTTGATCGCATTGGTGATTCGCACAAGGACGAAGTAGGGGCACGGCATGCCGTGCCCCTACCGGAATCGCAAGATTCTTCGGTCAAAACATCTGCCCCTACAGCCCCGGCCCTGGTACATCAGGCCCTGACCGCAGGTTTTCTCCGCAATATTGCCCTGCGCAAGGAGAAGAATACCTACCAGATCTCCGGCAACCGGGAGGCCATGCTCTTTCCCGGTTCCGGCCTGTATAATAAGGGAGGGCAGTGGATCGTGGCAGCGGATTTTGTCCATACCTCGCAGCTCTTTGCCCGCATGGCCGCCACCATTGAAGTGGACTGGCTGGAACGCCTGGGCGGTGACCTCTGCAAACGTTCCTACTCGGACCCGCATTGGCAGAAAAAGTCTGGCCAGGTCATTGCCCTGGAAAAGGTCACCTTATTCGGCCTGGTCATTGCTGCGGACCGGCGGGTGAACTACGGACGCATCAGCAAGAAGACAGCAGCGGAAGCCAAGGAGATCTTTATCCGCCAAGCCCTGATCCCCGGCGAACTCAGCGGCAAGTATCCATTTCTTGAGCATAATCTGGCCCTGGCCCGGCAACAGGAAGAGCTGGAGGAACGCCTGCGCAGGCGGGGCATCATGATTGATGAGCAGGTTTTGTACGAGTTTTACGATCAGCGGCTCGGTGAGGTCTATGACCGCTTCACCCTGAACCGCTTTTTGAGCAGGAAGCGAAAACAGAGCAAGCCCGGTGAGGAAGCGGACGGCTTTCTCAGGATGACAGAGGAGGATCTTTGCCAAAGCCAACCGGAAAGCGATGAGCTGTACCGCTTCCCGAAAACCCTGACCACGCCTCAAGGCGAGCTGCGGCTTTCTTATACCTTCCATCCCGGTCAGGAGGACGACGGGGTGACTGTGGATATCCCGGTCTCCTGCTGCCCGGCCCTGTCGCCGAATCTCTTTGAGTGGCTGGTGCCCGGCCTGCTGGAAGACAAGGTGGCGGCCCTGCTCAAGGGGCTGCCCAAACGCCTGCGCAAGCTCTTTGTCCCTTTGCCGGACACGGCGGCCCTGCTCATGGACGGTATGGATCTCTACCAAGGTTCCCTGTACCCGGCCTTGGAGCGTCTTCTCCTGCGGCATTTTCAGGTCAGAGTGACACGGGCGGACTGGCAGTTGGAGAATCTCTCCCTCCATCTTCGCATGCGTTTTCGTCTCTGTGATGAGCAAGGAAAGGCCCTGCATTATACGCGTGATTTCCATGAACTTGCCCGACATTGCGGGCCAATGCAGCAGGCAATCCAAGGAGGGCAGGGGAGTAAGGCCGAAGACCTGCCTGTGAGAAAGGATATCCAGTCCTGGGATTTTAGTGAGGCACCACAGCCCCTGCCGGTTCGGGATCAGCAGAACCGGGTCACGGGACTCTACTATCCGGCTTTATTCCTGGAACAGGGCAAGGGGCCGGAGCAACTCCTCAGTCTGAAATATATCGCTGATGCGGCCCAGGCCCGAGCGCAGAATAAGAAGGGCCTGCGCTTCCTCTATACCAGGGAGTTCAGCAAGGAGGTCAAGGTGATCACCAAGGAATGCAAGGCAGCCGTGTCCGGTCATACAGCCTCCTGGCTTGCCCTGGGCCTCAAGGCCGGGGCCGGAGAAACCAAGACCTTGCTGCTGCACTGTATCCTGGATGATCTCTTTCAGATTGATGGGGATCTGCCCAGCAAGGCCAGCTTTGAACAGATTGTGCAGGATCTTCGCAGCCAGGGGATAACCCGGCTGGCAAGGGAACAGCTTAATCAGGTGCTGGATCTGCTGACGGAACGTCGCAAGACCCAGGTCGCTCTGACGCAAAGTAAACAACGGGCCGGGAAGAGCCGGAGTGCGGATCAGGCCCGTTTTGCCGAGTATGAGGATCTTTTGGCAGGGCTTGTTCCTTCGGATTTCCTTACCCGTCTGTCTCCGGCAGAAGCACTTGACCGGAAGCGGTATCTTCAGGCTCTGGCCAAGCGGATAGAGCGGGCCGAACATAGTCCCCTTAAAGATACGGACAAGGCCAAACGGGTGCAGCCCTTTGCCGAACATCTGCGTCAGCTGGAAAGAAAAGAGGCCGAGCAGAAAGCAGGCGGGAGTATTGCCGCTCCCTGCCGGGAGGCGGTTGCCCGGTATCGCCGCATGGTGGAGGAGTTCCGCATATCGGTCTTTGCCCCGGAGATAGGTACGGCTCTGCCAATTTCGGAAAAGCGGCTCAAGCAGCAATGGCAGGAGGTGGAGGAGAGTTGCAGGAGGGTGGAGTGATGTTGTCTGCTTGAAAAAATGTTCAGGAACGTGTAGATGTTGATTTGTTTCTTGAAGTATACTGTCAGCCAATGTTCAGCCCGTACATAACCTTATCAACGATTCAATCCATCATGATTAAAAAACTCGTTGTTTCCAATTTCCGCAGTCTTGGTCCTGACATTCATTTTGAACCGGGTAAACTTTCCTTCTTTATAGGACCGAACGGATCGGGAAAGTCAAACATTCTTGATGTGCTTTCCTTTGTCAGGGATTCGGTTATGCAGGGCTTACCTGCCGCTATTACTCAGAGAGGCGGTATTGACACTGTACGGAGACGCAGTCATGGGCGCCCTTTTGATGTACACATAGAATTGCAGCTTCTTATTGATCAGCAGCATGTAACATATGAATTTATTATTACCGGTGATCGTCTTGAAGAGTACAGGGTAAAGACAGAAAAAGCAATTATGTACGGGTCGAACGGCGAGGAAAAAGTGTCATTTGTCAGAAACGGGCACGACTGGGACGGGCCGGAAGGGGTGGCACCCTTTATGGATGAACAGTCCCTTGCCCTGACCCCCTTGGGAGGGACGAAACAGTTTAAGCCTTTGGTTGACTTCTTGTCCGGTCTCACTGTCTATTCTATCTTCCCGGACACTCTTCGGGTTCCGCAGCGTTTTGATTCAAGCCATCCGCTCAAAGAACATGGAGAAAATTGGGTATCCATTTTACGGGAACTGGTGAAAGAAAAGTACGCCAAAGATGATATTGTTACAGGATTGAGAAAGCTCACCGGAGATATTGAGGATGTCCGGGTGGCGAGCGCGGCGGGATATCTGATAGCCGAGTTTAAGCAGCAGGTCAAGGGGCAGAAAGCGAAACGATGGTTTGATGCGGCCCAGCAGTCGGACGGGACATTGAGAGTCGCCGGACTGTTGACAGCCTTGGTTCAATCCCCCGCTCTTCCGGTGATCGGTGTGGAGGAACCTGAACTGACCGTTCATCCGGGTGCTCTGCCCATGCTTTACGATTATCTGCGGCAGGCCAGTGAGGTCTCCCAGGTTTTTGTCACCACGCACAGTCCGATTATTCTTGATGTTGTTGACATTGAGAACGACGTTATTTTTGTGGTCAACCGGGTTGAAGGGAAGACAGATGTGCAAAAAATAACAGGTCAGCAGCTGGAACCTGTCCGCAAGAGTCTGTTACGATTGGGTGACCTTTTTATGTCTGGTGACTTGCAGCTTTCTCTTTTTGATGATACGTCCTGGAGGAAATGATTTTGAGCGGTCAAAAGGGCTACCTGCTTGTGGAAGGACACGGGGAAGTGGAGGCAGCCCAGAATCTTATTACCCGCCTGAGTCACGATATCGGTCTATACAATATTCCTTGGAGTAAGCCGTTGCGCTGGCCGAACCTGCATCAATGGCAGGGGCATAAATCCGGCGGCGTAATGTCAGGGGCCGAGTTCATTCGCACTAAGTCTGATGCGGGAGCACTGTTAATCCTCCGAGATGAGGATGATCAATGTCCCAAGGATCTTGCGCCGCAGATTGCACAGCAATTAAGAACACTCAAGCTTCCCTTTCCGACAGCTTACGTGCTGTTGCATCCGGAATATGAGGTGCTTTTTCTTCCCTGTTTAGAGCGGATGGGGTTTCCAGCTTGGGATCGCGATTCATGGGAAGCTCGACGGGGAATCAAAGAATGGCTTTCTGGACAATTACCCAAAGGGCGTTCGTACAAACCCACTGTGCAGCAGTTTGCCATGACCCGGCAGCTTGACTTTCCGACTTTACGTTCGGCAAATGTCCCCAGCTTCGGCAGCTTGGAAAGAGGACTGCGCTTTCTGTCAGATTATTCAGATCAAGCCGGTAAAGTGTACCCGGCTGAGTAAGTATCTTTCTTGCCATGTCTTAGCCATGCCGGTCTCCGAGAAACGGCTGAAGGAGCAATGGCAGCAGGTGGATGAGAGTTGCAGGCGGGTGGAGTGAGGAGGGGGGATTGCTGTTTTGCTCTGCACGCCGTTTTGCATTGAACCGGCTGTTGCGTCAGTGTAGTTTGTAGAAATATTTTATAATTTATGATGAGTCGATCCCGTAACCTGTATTCGATTGTTTACTAAGGAGAAAGAGCATGAGCCGTTTCTTTGTCAAGACTATCCTGCTGCTGTTTTTTCTGCATACCCAAATAGTTCCCGCCTCGGCAGAAGAGGTCGAACACAAAGAGATTGCACGGAAGCTTACAGTGCAGTCATCGGGGCTTGCCGACCATGATGTAGAAATTGTTGGTAAGCCGAAAAAATACACCGGTACAACTGATTATTCTGTGGGTGATATTGAGAATGGTACACTCATTTATTTGACTGCGCCTGCAACTGCGGGCAGTTGGCTCGGGAAGGAGAAACTTGTATCTTGGACTGGATGTGACTTTATGTTCGGAAGAACATGCACGGTTAAGATGCTTTCCAATAAAACAGTGACTGTCAAGTATGCCTCCAAGGATCGCAAGGCAGCAGATTCCGGCAATCCATTGAAGGATCTTTTTGAAAATCTGAAAAAGTTTGATGAAGAGTATGATGCAAGGCACAGTGAAACATCCGGTTTCTGCAATGCACTGGAGATCGTTTTAAAAAATCCGGAACAGCTGGATGTGCGGTATATTGTAAGCTCTTATGATCCGATAGGACACTCAGGTAAATATGTGAGTGGTCCTGACGGTACTCGTATACCGGAATCAACCTCTGTGATCAGCACAGCCGATGCGTTGCGAGCTGTGGAATGGAGGAAGTATACCGATGCTCCTCTTTATGCGGTCATCATCACTAAAAAATGCGACGGAAGCACAACGCGGCATGTTCAACCGATCAAGTTGGGCGGCATGATTCAGGAAGATTCGACATCATTCAAGGACATGAAATCAAGAATCATTGTTACTGTCACTTCATCTTTGTCGGCTGATGATGAAACGGAAATGCGAATAAACTATCCTGATCTACCGATGAAGTAACTCACCCCGTGCATAATCTCATCAACGATTAAACCTATCATGATCAAAAAACTCGTTGTTTCCAATTTCCGCAGTCTTGGGCCTGACATTCATTTTGAACCGGGCAGGCTTTCCTTTTTTATAGGACTGAACGGGTCAGGAAAGTCAAACATCCTTGATGTGCTCTCATTTGTCAGGGATTCGGTTATGCAGGGCTTACCTGCCGCTATCACCCATAGAGGGGGAATCGACAGTGTTCGGAGACGCAGTCATGGTCGTCCTTTTGATGTGTATATAGAATTTCAGCTTCTCATTGATCAGCAGCATGTCACGTATGAATTTATTATCACAGGAGATCGCCTCGAAGAATATAGAGTAAAGAGGGAAAAGGCCATTATGTACGGGCCGAATGGCGAGGAGAAGGTGTCATTTATCAGAAATGGTCACGAATGGGATGGGCCGGAAGGTGTGGCACCCTTTATGGACGAACAGTCCTTGGCCTTGACTGCGTTAGGAGGGACGAAGCAGTTTAAGCCCTTAGTTGACTTTCTCTCTGGGCTTACAGTTTATTCAATTTTCCCGGATACTCTTCGCATTCCCCAACGTTTTGATTCCAGTCATCCGCTGAAAGAGCATGGAGAAAACTGGGTGTCTATTTTGCGGGAATTGGTGAAAGAAAAGTACGCTAAAGATGATATTGTTACAGGATTGAGGAAGCTTACCGGGGATATTGAGGATGTCCGGGTGGCGAGCGCGGCGGGATATCTGATAGCCGAGTTTAAGCAGCAGGTCAAGGGACAGAAGGCGAAACGTTGGTTTGATGCGGCTCAACAGTCGGATGGAACGCTCAGGGTTGCAGGATTACTAACGGCCTTGGTACAAACTCCGGCTCTTCCGGTGATCGGGGTTGAAGAACCAGAACTCACTGTGCATCCCGGAGCCTTGCCCATGCTCTATGACTATTTGCGGCAGGCCAGTGAAGTTTCACAGGTTTTTGTAACTACCCATAGTCCGGTAATCCTTGATGTTGTTGATGTTGAAAACGATGTTGTTTTTGTCGTCAATAAGGTGGATGGAAAAACAGATGTAAAAAAGATGGCGGATACGCAGCTAGAACCTGTTCGCAAGAGTCTGTTGCGATTAGGGGATCTTTTTATGTCAGGTGACTTACAGCTTTCTCTTTTTGACGATGATACCCTCTGCGGAGAATGATTGTGGCTGGCAAAAAGGGATATCTGCTTGTGGAAGGGCACGGAGAAGTGGAGGCTGCTCAGAATCTTATTACCCGCCTGAGTCACGACATTGGAATATATAATATCCCCTGGAGTAAACCTTTGCGTTGGACAAATCTGCATCAATGGCAAGGGGGTAAATCAGGAGGAGTAATGGCAGGTGCTGAGTTTATTCGCACAAAGCCGGATGCTGGGGCATTGTTGATTCTTCGTGACGAAGACGATCAATGTCCCAGGGATCTTGCGCCGCAGATCGCACGGCAATTGCGGACACTCAATCTTCCTTTTCCAAGACCATACGTTCTGCTACATCCCGAGTATGAGTTGCTCTTTCGCTTCCATCCTTCTTCTTGACAGCTTGCAAATCATTCTTATCTTTTTATATCAGGAATAAAGAAGACAACCCCTGTCCTCTGTCAAAGGGACGAAAATATAAGAAAAGAGGAGATGCTATGCAGCTTGATAAATTCACCGTTAAATCCCAGGAAGCAATCCAAACCGCGCACAGTCTGGCCGAGCAGTTCGGCAACCCGGAAATGCAGCCGGAGCACCTGCTCAAGGCCCTGCTGGAGCAGCCCGAAGGCGTGGTGGTGCCGATCCTTCAGAAGCTCGGTGTCACCCCGGCGGTAGTGCTCAGTGAAACAGATCAGCTGATCGCTAAACTGCCCAAGGTCTCGGGTTCCGGGGCAGGGCAGTCCTATATGTCCAAGACCTTCACAAAGGTGGTAGATCAGGCGGCCAAGGAAGCCTCTTCCATGCAGGATGAGTATGTCAGTCAGGAGCATCTCTTTCTCGGTATCCTGAAAAGCGACACCTTGGCTCCGGTTGCTCAGATGCTCCAGCGCATGGGCATCAATCCGGTGACCTTTCTCCAGGCCCTGACCGGTATTCGCGGCAATCAGCGGGTCACGGATCCCTACCCGGAGGATAAGTACCAGGCCCTGGAAAAATACGCCCGCAACCTTACCGATGTGGCCCGACGCGGCAAGCTGGACCCGGTTATTGGCCGGGATGAAGAGGTGCGCCGGATCATTCAGGTGCTCAGTCGTCGTACCAAGAACAACCCGGTGCTTATCGGTGAGCCAGGCGTGGGCAAGACCGCCATTGTCGAGGGGTTGGCCCAGCGCATTGTCAACGGCGATATTCCGGCCACTCTGGAAGGAAAACAGGTCATTGCTCTGGACTTGGGACTGCTCATCGCTGGCGCAAAATACCGGGGTGAGTTCGAGGATCGGCTCAAGGCCGTGCTCAAGGAGGTAGAGAAGAAAGCAGGAGAGATCATCCTCTTTATTGATGAGATTCATACCTTGGTGGGTGCCGGAGCATCGGAAGGGTCTATGGATGCCTCCAATATGCTGAAGCCAGCCCTGGCCCGGGGTGAGCTGCATTGCGTGGGCGCAACCACTCTGGATGAATATCGCAAGTACATTGAAAAGGATGCTGCCCTGGAACGACGTTTCCAACCAGTTATTATTCAGCAACCCAGTGAAGAGGATACCGTGGCAATCCTGCGCGGGATTAAGGAGAAGTACGAGGTCCATCACGGGGTGCGGATTCAGGACAGTGCCACTGTGGCTGCGGTCACCTTGTCCAACCGCTACATCTCTGATCGTTTTCTGCCGGACAAGGCCATTGACCTGATTGATGAGGCCGCCTCTCGACTACGCATTGAAATTGATTCCATGCCTACAGAGATTGATGAGCTGGATCGCAGGCGGATCAAGATGGAGATTGAGCAGGAGGCATTAAAGAAGGAAAAAGACAAGGCATCCAAAGAGCAGCTGGATCGGCTGAAAAAAGATCTGGCCGAACTGAACGAGCAGCTCGACGCCATGAAGGGACAATGGCAGCTGGAAAAAGATGTGATCCAGCGCATCCGCGATATTAAGGCCAGGATTGATGAGGCCCATGTTGAAGAGCAGCGTGCTGAACGGGCCGGTGAGTTGAGCAAGGTGGCCGAGATCCGCTACGGCAGGATTGTGGAGCTGGAAAAGGAACTGGAGGCGGAAAACACGAAGCTGGCCGAGATCCAGGCGGACAGCCAGATGCTCAAGGAAGAGGTCGGTGCCGAGGATGTGGCTGCTGTAGTTGCCAAGTGGACCGGTATCCCGGTGGATAAGCTCCTGGAAGGGGAAAAGGAGAAGCTGGTGCAGGCGGAGTCCGAGTTAGCGCGGCGGGTGGTGGGCCAAAAAGAGGCCATTACCTCGGTGGCGAATGCGGTGCGCCGGGCCAGGGCCGGTCTCCAAGACCCGGATCGACCGCTGGGTTCTTTTATCTTCCTCGGCCCCACCGGTGTGGGCAAGACCGAGCTGGCACGCAGTCTGGCCGACTTCCTCTTTGACTCGGAACAGGCTATGATCCGTATTGATATGTCCGAGTACATGGAGAAGCACTCGGTGGCCCGGCTGATCGGTGCCCCTCCGGGCTATGTAGGCTATGATGAAGGTGGAATGCTCACTGAGGTGGTTCGACGGAGACCATACTCTGTTGTCTTGCTTGATGAAATTGAAAAGGCCCATCCGGATGTGTTCAATGTCCTGCTCCAGGCCCTGGATGACGGTCGGATGACCGACGGCAAAGGACGGACTGTATCCTTTAAAAATACCATCATTATTATGACCTCAAACCTGGGCAGTCATATCATTATGGAGCAGGGACAAAAAGATCCCGAGGCCATGCGTCAGCAGGTGGATGAACTGATGCATCGTCAGTTTCGACCGGAGTTCCTGAACCGGGTGGATGAGATTATTACCTTTCATGGTTTGACCCGTGATGATTTACTCCAGATTGTGGATATCCAGATTGCCAGAATGGCCCAGCGCTTGGCTGACCGCAAGTTCTCTGTCGAGTTGACAGATGCAGCAAAACTTTTTCTTGTCGATATCGGTTATGATCCTGCCTTTGGTGCCCGCCCTCTGAAGCGAGCCATCCAACGGTATATTGAAGATCCCTTGGCCTTGGAAATTCTGGAAGGACGGTTTAGTGAGGGTGATTCGGTGCGGATTGATCGGGGTGAGGAGAACCGGTTGGTGTTTGGAAAATAATAAGCAACAGGCCCATATTTCTTTAACACAGTTTGCACGTTGATATTTCGTTGAGTGCAAGGTATCATAGGGTCGTCTTTTTGCAAGGGCTCATTTTTGGCTCTTCAGTCTGGAACAGCATACGATGTCAATAGGTCAGGTGGCTTGCAAAAAGTTTACCTGTACGTAAAGATACCTTTATCCGGCCCCAGAGGGGCCGGATAGGTGCTTATATATGAACGCATATATACAATGAACGAAACACCAGCCAAGGTGGTGGCAATTATTCCTGCCCGCTATCACTCCAACCGCTATGAAGGAAAACCACTGGCCTTGATAGCAGGCAAGTCTATGATTCAACATGTGGTTGAAAGGGCCTGGCAGGCCAAAATACTCTCTCGGGTTGTTGTGGCAACCGATGATGAGCGGATTGCTGAGGTCGTGACAGGATTCGGTGGCGAAGTGGTGATGACCCGCTCAGACCATGTTTCCGGCACAGATCGACTGGCAGAAGCAGCAGAACTGCTCCATATTGAAGAGCATAGCGTGGTGGTCAATATTCAGGGCGATCAACCCCTTTTTCCACCCGAGGTTATTGAGCAGGTGGCAGATCCTCTGTTGGAAGACCCAGCCCTGCCCATGTCAACCTTGATTTATAAGATTGTCAGACCAGAAGAGATTTCTGATCCCAATCATGTCAAAACGGTCTTTGATTGCGATAAAAATGCCCTGTATTTTTCCCGGTCTCCGGTTCCTTTTCAGCGCAATCCGGAAGAAAAAGTACAGCCAACGTATTATAAACACCTTGGTTTTTATGCCTATCGCAAAGGCTTTCTGCTGACCTTTGTGGCCCTGCCAGAAGGGGAATGGGAACGCTTTGAAAAGCTGGAACAGTTACGGGCTTTGGAATACGGCTATCGGGTTCGTGTGGTTTTAACTGACCATGATTCCATTGAGGTGGACACGGCCAGGGATGCCCAGCGGGTGGAAAAAATGATCCAGAGCAACGAAATATAATTGTAGGGGGAGACCTGCGTGTCTGCCCGATAATCGGTTGAGAAAATATGATGTAGGGGCACGGCGCGCCGTTGCTCTTACAAGGGTAATGACAACAAGGAAAAGTCATGAAGAAGAAAATTACAATAATCGGTGCTGGCAATGTTGGAGCCACAGCTGCGCATTGGGCATTGACCCGCAATCTGGGCGATATTGTTTTGTTGGATGTTATGGAAGGCATTCCCCAGGGCAAGGCTTTGGATCTTTGGCAGTCTGGTCCCCTGGATTCCTATGCCGGCACTGTAACTGGTACCAATGATTATGCAGATTCTGCCAACTCTGATGTGGTGATCATTACTGCGGGTCTGGCCCGGAAGCCGGGAATGTCCCGTGATGATTTACTGGCTAAAAACGTAGCTATTGTGAAATCCTGCGCAGAAGAGGCAGTGAAGCATTCCCCTGACTGCTTTATGATCGTGGTTACCAATCCCATTGACGCCATGGTGCATACCGCTTTTAAGGTCACTGGCCTGGATAAGAGCCGGATTATCGGAATGGCCGGTGTGCTTGACTCAGCTCGTTATCGGACTTTTCTTGCCGAGGCCCTGGGGGTTGCGCCTGCTGATGTCAATGCCCTGGTTATGGGAATTCATGGTGATAAGATGCTGCCCATGGTCAGGTTAGCCAATGTGGGTGGGGTGCCGATTACAGAGTTACTCCCTGAAGAAAAGATTGCAGAAATTGTTGAGCGAACCCAGCAGGGTGGTATTGAGATTGTTAATCACCTCAAAACAGGAAGTGCCTTTTATACACCTGGTCTGGCAGCTGTGGAAATGGCTGAGGTTGTGCTCAAGGATAGTAAACGGGTCTTGCCCTGTGCAGCTTATCTTGAGGGAGAGTTTGGCATCTCCGGGTATTTCCTCGGAGTTCCGGTCGTGTTGGGCGATAAGGGGGTGGAGCGTATTCTTGAGTTTGCCTTAACTGAGGAAGAAAAAGCTGCTTTACAGGAATCTGTGAATGCTGTGTCCAGGCAGATGGAAGCGACCGGATTATAAAGGGGTCGGATGATTCTTTGGAGTTTTCCAATCAATTTTCATGTGTTATTGTCTCCCTCCCCCAAGAAGGGGAAGGGGTGGAAGCTGTAGAGGCAGCCTGTGTGGCTGCCCGTATCGTCTTAAAAAGGTATGCCCCTCCTGTGTTGCACAAGTGAAGGACGTAAGGAATAAGGAATAGAGTTGCAGGTGGAAAAAACGAGAAAGAAACCCTTGGCGGATCTCTTAGCAGGAGTGACAAAAAAAGTCTTTTCTCCTCTTGATTTTATGGGCAAGGGGAGTCTGGCTGAACAGGTGCTTGCCTTTGCCTTGGGGGAAGAACCGCCCAGCGGTGTTCCTGGCTGTACCCAGGAGGATTGGCGTAGTCTGGCTGAGGCCCTCCGCCATGTTGACGTGGAAAAGGTACGGGTGGTGGTGTTGGGTGGTGGAACCGGGCTTTCCAATGTGGTGGGTGGCGACTCCCGACGTGCGGGTTGGAAGGAAACCCCGTTTACCGGGTTAAAAGAGGTTTTTCCCCATTTGCATTCTATTGTCTGTGTCACAGATGACGGCGGGTCAACAGGGGAAATGCTTAAGGATTTTCCTCTGATTGGCCTGGGAGATCTGCGTCATGTTTTGCTTTCCTCCATTCGTAGTATTAACCTGAAAGAGCAGTATCAGCTTAATGATGAAGGGGCCTTGGCAACCGCAGCAGCCTTGCATGGTTTTTTTAATTTCCGTTTTAATACCCCCCTTGAGTCAGCAGAACAGCTCTGGGCCGAGACCGGGGTGAGCCCGGAGATGTTTCCCAAAGCCCTGGCAAGATACCTTGTTGATCTGGTCAAAAGACTGTTCACAGATGAACGCATGTTCGCTGCCTTGGATCGCCCTCAATGTCTGGGTAACCTTCTCCTTGTTGCTGCTGTCTATCGTAAGCTACCGGCTTTTTTTCGAACAACAGAGCTGGCTGCTAATCAAAAGCGGATGCAGACCGCCATCATGGATGGCCTGGCAGATCTTTCCCAGGCTGTTGGTGCCGGCACCCAGGCTGTACTCCCCTGTACAGCGACTCCGTCTCAATTGCAGATGCTCTATGTGAACGGAGTATTGGTGACCGGGGAAAGTAAGGCTGGTGAAGCCCGACGAGGCTATCCTGTGGAACGGGCCATGGTTCGTTTTGCAGACGATCCTTTATTACCGGATGCAGTGAGTCAGTGTATTGCTGAGGCTGATATTATTATCCTGGCACCAGGGAGTCTCTACTCTTCTATTATTCCTATTCTTCAGGTACCAGGATTAGCTGATGTTATCCGCCGAAATGAAAAGGCCCTGAAACTTCTGGTCGCCAATATCTGGGTACAAAAGGGCGAGACTGATGCCACCAGAGAGGCCCCGGAAAAGCGTTTTTATGTTTCTGACCTGATCCGGGCCTATGGATATAACATTTCCGGCGGGATTCATGGTCTGTTTTCCCATGTGCTTACCCTGGATCTGACAGATATCCCAGGCTCGGTTTTGCAGAACTATATTCTGGAGAAAAAAGAACCGATTTACGTTGACCGTGACAAGGTCAGGGAACTGGGCTTAGAACCGGTCCGGGCCAATATTTTTTCCAGAAATTTTTTGCAACGGCAGCGGGTTATTCAGCATGATCCTGATAGTCTCACCCATGTTGTCCGCTGCATGTGGGGGCTGCGGGAAAATGGTTTTCTTGCCCAGCCATCCCTGGCAGCATCCAGTCTGCCACATCAGCAACTTCCTGTACGCGTTGCCCCGGATAAGCTGATTCCTTGTATTCGTTATGAGCGGATATCCCGGATCATTAAGGGGTTGGAATTCAGATTTTTGACCCTTGAGGCAGATCTTCCTGAAAGCATGTCTTCCTCGGTGCGCCAAGATATTACGAAAGCTGTTCTTGATATTCTTTGGCGTCATCCTGATATTCACCCGGATCACCTCCAATATCTGAAAGGAATCTGTTCCGTGGAAACCGGTTCCTGGAAGCGCTGCCAGCAATGGGATAATGTCTTTTCTTTTTACGATCCTGAAGACAGTTGCATTAAAATTCGTCAGGATCAACTCAGCTCTCCTGAACGTTTGGAGACAGCTTTGTTGATTGCCTTGGGCCAGTCATTATTAGGCAATTATTGCCTGAAAAAGAGTGTGGAAGAGGTGTTTGTTCAGGAACGCCGGGTTGGTAGCTTGTATCGTCTGGTAATTAAAAAGCACCAGGAGCTGAATGCCTTCCTGTCATCAGAGGATCTGGACATCTATTTACAGCTCAGCCGGATGTGTCCGACAGAAGGTGAACCACGATGCTATACCAGACTGGTTAATGGCGAAGAAGGTTTTACCCCGCCTGGTCTTCTCTTTGGCTTAGTTTTTGCATGGTATCTTGATAATCGTTTTGCCTCTAATGTGGAATATAAAATGTCTGTGATGAAAAATACTCTTTCTGACCTAATTCCAGAGCAATTGAGGCTTCTGCACAGGCGTGAAGAACTGATTCGTTTTTTCAGAGAGCGTATTTTTCGAGATCAGTTTTTCTAAAAAACTATTGTGTGGTATATTGACAAAGGGAAAGGTCTGTCGACACAGCTGATTGCTGATTTTTTTGAGGTATATGCTCTATGCGAAAGATACTGATTATAGATGATGATGAACAAATGCGTAATCTGCTTTGTCGGGCTATGGAGTATGCTGGCTTTGAGGTGGAAGCTGCTGCTGACGGACGAAAGGGATTGCGTTTTTTCGAGGAGGATTCCTATGATCTGGTGATTACAGACTTGATTATGCCAGAGCAGGAAGGGATGGAAACAATAACTTTTCTCCGGAAAAATTATCCAGAGGTAAAGATTATTGCCATTTCAGGAGGAGGCCGGATTGGTCCGGAAACGTATCTGCCAGCTGCCTTGGAGCTTGGTGCTGATCGTGCTTTTGCCAAACCCTTTCCCATTGATGACCTGATCAATGCTGTGAAGAAATTACTTGATGTAAACTGATTTGTTACCTATCTTGTTGCTTATTCATGTATTTTTTTTCGCAGCTTCCGTAATGCATCCCGACAAAGGCGGTGAGCATGATCGTCTATGCCCTGACAACGGCTCATAATGCACTGTTAAAGAGGAAATCCGGGTGACAGCAACAGACACAGATTCAGAACAACTGGAACCCACAGCTCAGGCCAAACCCTCTCTTACCCATCTACTTGCTCTGTTACGGCCCGATTTTGTAACATATCGCTCCCGTTTGCTGCTCGGCTTTCTTGCTCTGCTGGGGGTGGATTTTCTTCAGCTGACCATCCCACTGTATCTGAAAAATGCCGTTGATCTTCTGAAAAATAACACTGCAAGTTCCCAGCAACTTCTCCGTCTTGGTGGATTTCTTCTGCTCACAGCTGCCTGTATCCTGGTCTTTCGTTTTGTCTGGCGGATCCTGATTATTGGTTTTTCCCGACGAGTGGAAGCAAACCTTCGGGCCCGTTTGTTTGCTCACACCCTTGCTATGGACCGGTCTTTTTTTGACCAACATCCACCGGGCGATATCATGGCCCATGCCTCCAATGATCTTACAGCGGTCCAAATGGCTTGTGGCATGGGGATTGTTGCGGCAACTGATGCCTTGATTATTTCCGGGGCAGCCTTGCTGTTGATGTTTTCTATCAGCCCTGTTTTGACGCTTATGGTGCTTCTTCCCATGCCTCTTTTGGGGTTCAGTGCCTGGTTTCTCTCTGGGCGTCTGCATACCCGTTTTGACCAGGTCCAGCATTCCTTTGGCCTGATTACGGAGTTTGTCCGTAACAGTATGATCTCTATCCGTTTGATCAAAAGCTATACCAGGGAAGAACAACAGCAGAGCAGGTTTACAGAACTGGGAAAACAATATGTTGCTGCTAATCTCAAGGTCGCTGTGGTCCTGGGCCTGCTTTTTCCTGTAGCAATTCTTGTTGGTAATCTGGGCATGCTGATAATTCTCTATTACGGGGGCAAGCTGGTGATCAATGGGGCTGTAACCCTTGGAGAGTTTGTTGCTTTTATCCAGTATCTCTATATGTTGATCTGGCCCATGATGGCTGTGGGCTGGGTTACCAACATAGCCCAACGGGGTGTTACCTCTCTTGCCAGGATCCATACTTTGCTGACTGCGCAGTCCCAGCTTGAAAACAGTATTCAGATCCTAGGGGCAACTCCCCGTGGTTGCCCTGGGTCTCCTGAGCCTTCTCGTAACGGACAGGCACAGGGCCCTGCCCCAACAACGACTTTATACCGAAAACAAGAGGGAGATGAGGGGAGACATCGTGATTTTTCAGCTCAATTTCATGTAAACCCTGTTATTTCGCTAAGAGGCTTGCATTTTTCCTATGCCCAGGCCAATACTTCCTCCTTAACAGGGCTTGCGTTGGACTTGAAGCCCGGTATTCTTGGCATTGCAGGGAGGACAGGCTCTGGGAAATCAACTATCTGTCGCTTGCTGACCAGGCAGTATCCGCTTCAGGACGGGATGCTTTTCTTTGCTGATCAGGATGTGAACACCATTGCTCCTGCTCTGATTCGGCAGCAAATTAGCTATGTGAGCCAGAATCCAGTACTTTTTTCAGGTACTATAGCAGAAAATATCAGTCTTGCTGCCCCGGAGGCATCGCAGCAAGAGATTGAGAATGTTGCTGAACAAGCAGCCTTTCATGCAGAAATACTTGCCATGGACAAAGGGTATCAGACCAGGGTAGGTGAGCGGGGCCTACGTCTTTCCGGGGGCCAGAAACAGCGGCTGGCCATTGCCCGGGCACTGTTGGCTGACCGACCGGTTTTGGTTATTGATGATGCCTTATCTGCCCTGGATGTGGAAACAGAGCAGCAGGTCTTTGCCGGTCTTCGTGCCTTTGCCGCAGACAAGATTGTCCTGATTGTCTCTCATCGTCTCAAACTCTTAGCTGAAACAGATCAGATCCTTCTGCTTGATCAGGGGCGGGTTGTGGCTCTGGATGTCCATGAGAATCTGTTGCGCCATCATGATTTTTATCAGGCAATGGCTCAGAAGCAGCAGGGAGGGACAACTGGTGCATAATTTTGGTTATTTTGAAGAGGGCAGAGTTGGAAAGATCTCTGACCTTCAGACCTGGCAACGGATTTCAGGCTATTTCCGTCCTCATACCCTGGGCCTTATTTCCAGTATTCTGCTTTCCCTGCTGATCACCTTTGCCACCCTTGCACTTCCTCGCCTGATGCAGCTGGGTATTGATAATTTTATTGCTACCAGTGATCAGGAAGCAGCACTGCGCCTGACCGGGCTGGCCCGTTTGGCTCTTATTTACGGCGGGGCCGTACTCCTGGCCTTTGTGGCTGGTTTTATCCAGGTGGTTTTGCTGGAATACATTGGTCAGTCCATTATGCATCGCCTGCGTAATAATCTGTATCAGCACCTCCTGGGGCTTGACCTGGCCTTTTTTCATGGGAATCCTGTGGGACGACTTGTGACCAGGTTGACCAATGATATTCATAATATGCATGAGATGTTTACCTCGGTGATGATGACTCTTTTCAATGATTTTCTGAAGCTATTGGGGATTCTGGTGGTACTGGCGTTGATTAACCTCCGCCTTGCACTGGTGATGGGACTTTTTTTGCCCCTTTCCCTGGTCGTGACCCTGCTTTTCTCCCGCCTTGCCCGTGAGCAATTTCGGGCGGTGCGGAGCCAACTGGCGGTTGTGAATTCTTTTCTTCAGGAGAACATCTCTGCGGTAAATCTGGTCCAACTCTATGGAAGAGAGGGGGCAAGCAGAAAGCGTTTTGATCTGTTGAATAATGAATTCATGCAACGAACTCTGGCCCAGGTGCGCCTGTTTGCCTTTTTTATGCCGTTCACAGAGTTTCTTGCCTCTCTTGCTATGGTGGTGATTCTCTGGTACGGTGGAAGTCTTGTCTTGCATCGTCAACTGACCATAGGGGAATTAGTTGCTTTTTTTTCCTATATGCGTCTGTTCTTTCAGCCCATGCGTGAGCTTTCCCAAAAGTATTCCATTGTCCAGTCTGCCTTGGCTTCAGCTGAGCGGATTTTTCAGCTCCTCGATACAGGCAATTCCATCCATTCTCCCACAGATCCTGTTGATATCAGCACAGTGAAAGGTGAAATTCGTTTTGAACAGGTTGTTTTTTCGTATCAAAATAAAAAGACTGAGGGAGTCGAGGGGGAAAAAGAGCAGGGTGAGCAGGACGAACAGGCAGTACTTCAGAATATTGATTTGCAGATCAGAGCTGGAGAAACCCTTGCCCTGGTTGGTTCCACCGGTGCTGGCAAATCCACCCTTATCAGCCTGTTGGTCCGGTTTTATGATCCTACTCAGGGTAGGATTCTTCTTGATGGTAATGATCTGCGAACGTGTGCTGTTGATGACCTTCGTCAGCAGGTTGGCCTGGTTTTGCAGGATGTGTTGATCGAACCAGATACTGTGCTGGCAAATATCAGGTTGGAAACAGGAAAGGAGCGGGCCGAGATCGAAACAATGCTTACTGAGACTGGTATGGATGCCTTTGTTCAACGGCTCCCCCAGGGCCTGGATACCCGAATAGGAGAGGGTGGAATTGATCTTTCAGCTGGAGAAAAGCAGCTACTGGCCTTTGCCCGGATTTTATGTCGGAACCCGGCTGTGCTTATCCTGGATGAAGCCACTTCTTCCGTGGATACAGAGGCGGAAAACCTGCTGGAGCTGGCTGTGGAGGCCAGTTTTGCAGGCCGTACCTCTATTATTATTGCCCATCGTCTCTCCACTGTGCGACGGGCTGACCGGATTGTGGTTATGGATCAGGGACGGATTGCGGAGCAGGGGAGTCATGAGGAATTGATGGCTCAGGAAGGGCTTTATGCCAATCTTATTGCTCTTGATTTGCAGGAGGGGTGAAGTGTGTTATCGCTCTGTTTGTGGATTAGCTCTAACTTATTTTTTTAGATTGCAATTACCTGCAATAAGAGTATGATGCATTTATTCATAATAAATGAAAATTTCTAGCATTTTCTTTTCGTCGTTGTGTCCTTACGGTGAATTTATCCTATTTGGGTCTCTTTAAAGTTTCCTTTTGATCTATTTCATAGATGATGCTTTATAAGTGTTGAATGATGCGTTGTTGTCCTCTTGTAATCGTCCAATACGTTGGGATGGTTTAATGCGATGTCACACTTTCAGGAGAATGAGTATGAAACTTTTTATCGGCAGTCTTCCCTACAATATTACTGAAAACGAAGTAACCGAGCTGTTCGGCTATTACGGAACTGTTGTGAGCACAAAGCTTGTCACAGATCAGTTTACTGGCCAGTCAAAGGGCTTTGCATTTGTGGAAATGTCAAACAGAAGTGAAGGTCATAAGGCAATGGAAGATTTGAACGGGAAAATATATAAGCATCGGCACCTTGTTTGTAACGAGTCTAAGCCTGCGAAGAAGAGGAAGCATCGCTGGCGATAAGTAATTTTAAAATAAATCATCATACAGGGCAGGAGGTTAAGAAAATGGCTGAAGGCCAACGGGGCAACATTGATAAAGTTGATGGTCCCAAAGGGCTGGCAGCGAATAATGTCGTTCCCCAGTAATGTTAAAATGAGGGTTGTTGTTACTCTATAGAAGCGAAAACAATTTTTTAGTACAGAATTAAATTATTCGAGTTTCACTTTAGAATAGCCGCTTCTCGAACAGGAGATCATCTTGGCAAAGAATTACTATTCATTTGATAAGCGTAAAAAAGAGTTAGCAAAGAAAAAAAAGAAAGAAGAAAAAAGGTTGCGTAAGCTGGAGCGAAAAAAAGGTCAACAGGAAGGAAAGGTAGGGGAAGACGACGAGTAATTCTTTTGTTAATAATTGATATTACTAACGCAGGCTCATCGTTTGCAACGCAATGATCGTAAAAGTTGAGCCGTTCCTCATGTACAATGAAAGTAACCATTAATTTTCAGGATGCAGGGAGGAACGACTCAGGAAAACATGTAGAATAAGTAAGAGGGGGTGCCACGGGCCACGCTCCTTTCACTCCTCCTTAAGCGCAGCAACAACCTGCTGTACTTCCCAAGCCCCAGTGAGTTCAAGAAAGATCTCTTCCAGATCAAGATCCTGCTGCTCTTTACCCGCTGTTTTTCGCAACTCCTCCATTGTTCCGATAATACGCAAGGTACCATTGGTGATAATGGCGATACGGTGACAGAGTTCTTCAGCGATTTCCAGAGAATGGGTGGAGAGCAGGATCGTGCTCCCCTGCTCAGCTTTTTTTTTGAAGAGGTCTTTGACGATACGGGCTGATTTGGGATCCAGGCCCACCATGGGTTCGTCAATAATCATCAGGGGCTGATCAAGCATAAACACTGAAGTCATGATGAGCTTTTGTCGCATACCATGGGAATAGCTTTCAATGAGGTGATTTTCCCATTTACTGAGATCAAACATCTCCAGATATTGGGGAGCCTTTGCATGAAAACGATCTTCTGGCAGGTTATAGAGGCTGGCTACAAATTTAAGGTATTCTCCACCAGTAAGTTTTTCAAAAAGCCAAGGACGGTCCGGGACATAGCCAGTGTCCTGCTTGCAGATCAGGGGATGTTCAGCAAGAGTGTTGCCGTTGATGGTCACAGAACCGCTGTCTGGTTGCAGCAGACCTGCCAGAATTTTGATGGTAGTGGTTTTTCCGGCCCCATTAGGCCCAAGAAAACCAAAAATTTCACCAGCCTTGGCCTCCAGGCTAATATCGTTGACTGCGGTGAAATCGGCAAAGGTCTTGCGGAGCTTGTTTATTTCAAGGATGGTTTTCATGGCGGATTGATAACGCAGGATGTGTATCTTTCTTCCACCAGGAGATTTGGTGGGATCAGGTTACGTTGCAGCAGACTGCTTGCCATAGGCCTGAATGATTTTTTGTACCAAGGGATGACGAACAACATCACTATGATCAAAATAGCTGAATCCAATACCATCAATCCCGTGGAGAATCTTACTTGCCTCTGACAGGCCTGATGCCTGTTTGCCTGGCAGGTCAACCTGAGTGATATCTCCAGTGATGACCGCCTTGGCATCAAAGCCGATTCGGGTCAGGAACATCTTCATCTGCTCACTGGTGGTGTTCTGGGCCTCATCTAAAATAACAAAACCGTTATTCAGAGTCCTGCCCCGCATAAAGGCCAGTGGTGCGATTTCGATTACGCTCCGTTCAATCAACTCAGTAACCTTTTCACTGCCCATCATATCATTCAGGGCATCAGTTAAAGGGCGGAGATACGGGTCCACCTTTTGGGCCATATCGCCAGGCAGGAAACCCAGCTTTTCTCCAGCCTCCACAGCCGGGCGGGTGAGAATGATGCGCTGGACCTGTTCAGAGGTGAGGGCTGCTACAGCCATACCCACTGCTAAATAGGTTTTTCCTGTTCCTGCCGGTCCGATACCAAAAACAATATCTTTTTTTCGGATAGATTCGATATAATTTTTTTGATGAAGGCTTTTCGGGGAAATAACCCGTTTCTGTGCAGTAATGCAGACCTTATCAAGAAAGATTTCAGCTAAAGAGGTTGAAGGAGAGGACTCCAGGATTTTGATACCAAAGGCAATGTCCTGACTAAATACAGGGTACCCTTTGCGAACCAGCTCATAGAGTTGGCTAAGAAGGGATACGGCCAATTCAACAGCATGGCCTTTACCTTTGATACTGAGGCTGTTGCCCCGATCATGGATATGAACCCCAACAGTCTGTTCAACCGTATTAAGGTTATGATTATGCACACCAAACAGAACTTGAGCAAAGGCAATGTCGGTAAACTCCAAGTTCTGTTCGGTTTCTCCGGTGAGTTTTTGAGAAGTACGCAACGCTTACGGTTTGGTTTACTTGGTTGTGGATAATTCCTGATCAATCATCTTCTGGAGAACATCGGTGTCTCGACCTTTGACTTGGCGCCCATTGATAAACAGGGTCGGGGTGCCGCTCACACCGGCCTGGCCTGCATCAATCATATCCTTTTTCAGTTTATCCTGAGTAGCTGAGCTGGCAAGGTCTTTCTTGAATTTATCCATATCCAGGCCAATATCCTGAGCCGCCTTTTCAATGGTTGCTTTGTTGAGTTTTTTGCCAAGTGCAAAAAGGGCGTCATGCATCTGCCAGAACTTGCCCTGTTCATGGGCAGCAATAGCAGCAAGGGCAGCTGGTTTGGCCTGTTTATGCATTTGCAGGGGAAGATGCTTAAAAACAATCTTCACCTTATCTTTGTTGTTTTTCAGGGTTTCATCCATAAGTGGTTGCACTTTGCTGCAGAACGGGCATTGAAAATCAGAGAACACCACCAAGGTAACAGGAGCATCTTCGTTACCGAGAAACGGTGAGCCAGCAGTGTCAATATCCTGAGCAAAGGAAATATCCAGAGCAGTATATTTTTTATTAGTGTCCACTAAAAAGAGCATCTCGCCACGGGGAGCAATATCAAGAGCAATGGTTTCTTTTGCAACCGGAACAGAGCCTAATTCGGTACCGTCTGCTGTGGAATAAATATGCACTTTGCTGTCATCACCCAGAACAAAGACCAGCTTATTGTCCAATGATTGGGCAAAGTCAACTGGCTTAACAGTCATTTGCCACGTAGCCAGCGGTGAGGTGAGCAGAGTGGTTGTGGATTTTGCAGGCGCATTCTGCGCCAAAACCTGGCTTGATGATAAGAGCAGCAGAGCGCCCAAGGTTAACGTCTTTTTCATTTTTTCTCCTTTATTTTGGGTGTTCAAGTAAAAGTGGGTTAGGTTATTTTTATAGTAAAGGAATTTCGATAGATTTGTAGGTACTGTTTCGGTTGACCAGGCTGAAGGTTCTTTTGCGGGAAGGGATGGTGATGGCAACCGTTCCAGGAAAAACAGGGACTGTCCGGTATTTTTTCCCCTTAATGGAATAAATATGCACTTTATTGTCGTTTTCCAGGATAAAAGCATATTTCTTGTCAAATGATTGTGCAATATCAAGGGGTTGGTTGTCGGTTTTCCAGGTATGCTTGACTGACCAGTTTGCAATGCTCTCGTCTTTTTTCTGATAGATAATTTCTATGGCTGTGTAACTTTTATCGCTTCCTATGAGGTAGAGCATGCCGCCACGCGGGGCGATATCCAGAGCAACAGTTGTTGGGGCAACCTTAATTATACCAAGGCGATTGCCATTGTACGAGTTTGCATAGACGCGCACTTTATTGTCCTGTTCAAGGATAAATATTTTCTCTTTGTCAAAGGAGACTGCAAAATCGCGAGGAGCTGCTGAGGTTTCCCATTCTTTTTTCTTTGACCAGTCAATAATTTTGCTGACGTTTTCCCCATAGACAGGTGTTGGCAGCTGGGGAGCAAAGAGGAACAAAGAAAGGCAGAGTGAGAGGGCGATGTTTTTTTTCATTAGGTGCAAATATTAAATATGAAATTTTCAGACTCAATTCAGACTCAAGTATATCAAGTATACTCTTCTTTGTGGTATTCCGTCAAGGCAAGTAAAAGAGAATTGATGCGGTATATGAGAAAGGGCGGGTTTGGGGTGATTATTGGTGTAGTTCAACAATAAAAAAAGGGAATCAACGGAAAATCCGTTAACTCCCTATAATTACTTGGCGGGGCCGACGAGACTCGAACTCGCGACCTCCGGCGTGACAGGCCAGCATTCTAACCAGCTGAACTACGACCCCTTGAGTAATTTGGTGGGCGAAACAGGGCTCGAACCTGTGACCCTCGGCTTGTAAGGCCGATGCTCTCCCAACTGAGCTATTCGCCCGAAATTCATTCGGTCATTTAAAAAGGAGTTCGTGGCAGTCCACTCACTCCCTGCAATTACTGGCGGGGCCGACGAGACTCGAACTCGCAACCTCCGGCGTGACAGGCCGGCATTCTAACCAGCTGAACTACGACCCCTTGAGTAATTTGGTGGGCGAAACAGGGCTCGAACCTGTGACCCCCGGCTTGTAAGGCCGATGCTCTCCCAGCTGAGCTATTCGCCCCAAATCATTGGAGCGTTTATATCATTTTCTGAAATCTTCGTCAAGTATAAAAAAAGCTTTTAAAATAGCAAAAAAAGAGAAGTGCCTTTTATCAGGAAGAAAAGATATTTTTTGTTGCTATCTTTTATTGGTGTACCGTTGTATTATGGGCAGACAAGGCTACATTCTTTAATATATTTTCCAGTGGAACGTTTTTAAAAAGCTGTTCTTCCTCTGGGAGTATTAAGGCCTTGGTAAGTACGTCATCGACATGATCAACAAAGGTGATATCCAGGTGATCACGGATTTTCGCTGGTACTTCTTCCACATCTTTTTCATTTTCAGCAGGTAGAAGAATACGGGTTATATTACCTCGTTTTGCAGCCAGTAATTTTTCTGTTAAGCCGCCAATGGGGAGCACTCTGCCGCGCAGGGTAACCTCACCTGTCATTGCCAGTTGGCGATCAACAGGGTGTTTTAAGAGCGCAGAAACAATTGAGGTGGCAATGGTTATCCCGGCAGAGGGACCATCCTTGGGAATAGCTCCTTCTGGAATGTGAACATGTATATCGAGTTTCTGATAAAAATCCACATCCAGGCCAAGGCGCATTGAGCGGGACCGGACATAGGAAAGGGCAGCTTGGGCCGATTCCTGCATAACATCCCCCAGTTTTCCGGTAACAGTCATTTTGCCGTTCCCAGGCATCAAGACAGACTCTATCTGGAGCAACTCTCCTCCGACTTCTGTCCAGGCCAAACCTGTAACCAAGCCAACAGCATCATGTGCTTCGGCAAGTCCGAATCTGTATTTGGGAACTCCAAGGTATTCGCTCATAGATTGATAAGAAAGCAGGTAGGTCTGTTTGGGTTTTTTATTTTTCAGGCGATCACGGGCCACCTTACGGCAGACAGCTGCAATAGTCCGCTCCAGATTACGCACACCAGCTTCACGGGTGTAGCGGCGGACAATTTCCAGCACAGCTTCCTTGCTCAGTTGAATATCATCCTTTGCAAAGCCACTCAGGTCCAGTTGCTTGGGAAGAAGAAAACGTTCAGCAATCTCAAGCTTATCTTCTTCTGTGTAGCCATTTAAGCGGATGATCTCCATTCGATCCTGCAAAGGCAAAGGAATACCGTGGAGATTATTGGCTGTGGCGATAAAAAAAACCTGGGATAAGTCGTAATCAAGATCAAGATAATGATCATTAAAAGCATAGTTCTGCTCAGGATCCAATACCTCCAACAGTGCAGATGAGGGGTCACCACGAAAATCAACGCTCATTTTATCCACTTCATCAAGGCAAAAAACCGGGTTTACCACCTCAGCCTTTTGCATGGAATGGATTATCTTACCAGGCATTGCACCGATATAGGTGCGCCGATGTCCTCGAATCTCAGCCTCGTCACGAACTCCACCCAGGGACAGGCGGATAAACTTACGATTCATAGCACGGGCAATGGATTTACACACTGAGGTTTTCCCCACGCCAGGAGGACCAACCAGGCAGAGAATAGGGCCTTTGAGTTTGTTAACCTGAGTTTGTACAGCAAGATATTCCAGAATACGTTCTTTGGGCTTTTTCAGACCGTAATGATCCTGGTTCAGAATGCTTTCAGCTTTTTCAATATCAATGTTTGCCTCATCTTTTTCTACCCAGGGTAAGCTGATAATCGTTTCAAGGTAATTGCGCACCACCGTGGTTTCCGCTGACATCGGCGGCATAGCGCGAAGCTTGCTTAATTCCCTTTCAGCCTTTTTCCGTACTGATTCAGGGAGATCTTTTTCTTGCAGGGCCTCCTGAAGTTCTTGAAAATCATCGCCAGCCTGTCCCATTTCGTTCTGAATCTCTTTGACCTTTTCGTTGAGATAATAATGGCGCTGACTCTCATTCATTTTTTTCTTGACCCGGATATCAATCTGCTTTTCAAGCTCATGGAGTTCCAGTTCTCGGTATAGGATTTCCAGTACCCGGCGGATTCGATTCGGAACATGAAAAATCTCCAGGATTTCCTGTTTTGTTGCAGTCCCCAGGCGGAGATGGGAACAAATGAGATCAACCCGCAATGCGGGGTTGTTCAGAGCACGGACCGATTTCAGCACTTCAACAGGGATGTTTTTTTCAATCTTGGCATAGCGCTCAAAAACCTGTTCCAGTTCACGATTGTATACGGGCAGATCAGCACTGTCAGTATGCTCATTATGAGCTTCTCGCACCTCGGCATGGAAGAATTCGTCATCTTCTCGGTATGTCTGCACAATCGCTCTGCGTTTGCCTTCAATCAGGGCCTTAATGGTGCCGTCTGGCAGGCGCAGGAGTTGCATAACAGAGGTGAGAACACCGCATTGGTATAAATCCTTTGGCTTGGGATGCTCAATGCTGGCATCCTGCTGGGTGACCAGAAAAATCAACGAGCGCTCCTTCATGGCATATTCCAGGGCACGGGCAGATTTTTTTCGTCCCACAACAAGTGGAGCAACCATACCAGGGAAAATTACCACATCTCTCAGAGGCATGGCTGGATATTTTTGTATGTCAGAATCAAGCATAATTATAATTAAAGAAAATCAACGGAGGAGAATGGCGAGAAAAGAGGTGTAAAGGGGAGAAGCGGCCTTCTCCCTGTTCTTTTTGCACCCAGCTACAGGTCAATGAGTCAATCAGGCGGTTTTTTTATCTTCCGCATCATAAAGGATAACAGGATATTCGCCATCAGCAATCACCTGTTCGTTAATCACACATTCAACAGCATGTTCATCCGAAGGAAGCTCATACATCACATCAAGCATGGCTGCTTCCATAACCGAACGTAAACCGCGTGCGCCAGAGTTGCGGGACATTGCTTTGCGGGCAGCCTCTCGCAATGCCCCCTCAGTAAAGCGTAGGGTAATTTCCTCCAGCTCAAATAACTTTATATACTGCTTGGTCAAAGCATTCTTAGGTTCCTTGAGGATGCGAACCAGATCCTCTTCATCCAATTCCTTCATCGGAGCGATAACTGGCAGCCGCCCCAGCAGTTCAGGAATCAGACCGAATTTGAGCAGGTCTTCCGGTTGCACTTCTGTTAACAGTTCACCCACGCTTTTTTCAGGACCAGTCTCAATCTCAGCGCCAAAACCGATAGCCTTGGTTCCGGCCCGGCGTTTGATCACCCGATCCAGGCCGACAAAGGCACCACCAACAATGAAAAGAATATTGGTGGTATCAATCTTGGTCAGTTCCTGCTGGGGATGTTTTCGCCCGCCCTTGGGAGGAATAGAGGCAATCGTACCCTCAATAATTTTAAGCAGAGCCTGCTGCACACCCTCGCCGGAAACATCACGGGTTAATGAGGCAGAATCGGATTTTCGGGCGATTTTATCAATTTCGTCAATATAGATAATCCCGTGTTGTGCCCGTTCAATATCATCATCTGCTGCCTGAATCAGATTAACAAGGATGTTTTCTGTATCATCACCAACATACCCTGCCTCGGTTAAGGTGGTGGCATCAGCAATGGTAAAGGGCACATTGAGAACCCTGGCTAAGGTCTGGGCCAGTAAGGTCTTGCCGCTTCCAGTGGGACCAATAAGAATGATATTTGATTTCTGGATTTCCACATCATCAAGAACCCCTTCCGGCCGGGATTCTGTTCTTTTGTAATGATTATGTACTGCCACTGATAAAACCCGTTTTGCAAAGTCCTGACCAATGACATAGTCATCCAGATGTGCATGAATTTCTTTTGGTTTCAGTACAGCAGGAGAAGGAGTATCAGTAATGTCACCTTCTTCCTGGCTCTGTTCCTTGACCATGCCGTTACAGAGCTCTATACATTTATCACAGATATAGGCATCTGGACCAGCGATCAGGTTTTTTACTTCGTTCTGGGTTAGCCCACAAAACGAGCAGACACAGACTTCAGCAGAGTCGTCTGAAACATCGTCACTCATTATGCATCCTCCTTAGCATCCTCACGGCGTTCTAATACTTTGTCAATCAAACCGTACTTAACAGCCTCTGTAGCACTCATAAAATTATCCCGCTCTGTATCATGCTCAATTTTCTTTATTGATTTGCCGGTATGCTGGGATAAGAGTTTGTTCAGATCGCTCCGCATGCGCAGAATCTCTTTGGCATGGATGTCGATATCTGTGGCCTGTCCCTGAAATCCCCCCAAGGGCTGGTGGATCATGATACGTGAGTTGGGCAGGGTAAAACGTTTTCCTGGTGCCCCGGTAGCTAACAGGAAAGCTCCCATAGAGGCGGCTTGTCCCATACAAAGTGTTGCCACATCGCAGTTAATATACTGCATGGTGTCGTAAATAGCCATTCCGGCTGTGACTACTCCCCCTGGTGAATTGATATAAAAAGTAATATCTTTGTCAGGATCCTCAGCTTCAAGGAACAGCAGCTGAGCCACGATAACACTGGCAATTTCATCACTCACTGGGGTACCGAGAAAAACTATCCGTTCCCTGAGCAGGCGCGAATAGATATCAAAAGCCCGCTCACCACGAGGGCTTTGTTCAACAACCATTGGAACCAAGTTCATACTCTCTCCTCCTCAAAAGAAAAAACCGAACAGAACGGGTGTCTGTCCGGATTTCTTGTGCATATAAAAAAAAACTTCAGTTACGCGTCCTGAGGTGTTTCTGACTTGCTGGCTTCTTCGGTCTCTTCTGCATGGACAAGGTCAGCTGCCTTTCGCAGAAAATTCAGGACTTTTTCGTTGAGCAGCTCTGCCATAAAGGGCATCAGCTCTTCACGGCGTTTGAAGTAGCTCTTCACCTCTTTAACCGACATGTTATACTGTTCCGCAATGCGGTTATACCCTTGCTCAATATCTTTGTCGTCTAAGGTGATCTTTTCAAGCTCGGCAACTTTTTTCAGGATAAAATCGCCACGAACCCGTTTTTCAGCGCTTTCGCGATGATGTTCAACCAGTTGTTCCTTGTTGATTCCAGCAGATTCCAAGGTCTGACCAGCTTTTTTGAGATTTTCTTCTGTCTGCTTGATCTTCTCCTGAATCTCATAAGCAACAGTTCGTTGCGGAAGAGGGAATTCATGGTTGAGTTCGAGCAACTTATGCATGATACGGTCATTCAGATCGCCAACAAAAGCGGCCTCTTTTTCTTGTTTCAACTCAGCGGTGATAGCTGTGCGCAGCTCAGTCAACGACGCATATTTTTGATCAATATCTTTGGCAAATTCATCATCCAGTTCAGGTTTGATCCGTTCCTTGATGTCTTTTACATCGACCTTGAACTCAATGGTTTTGCCTGCCATGACAGGGTTCTGGAAATCAGCTGGGAAATCAGTTTCGTACAGTATGGATTCGCCTTTTTTTACGCCGAGCAGTCGTTCTTCAAAATCTTTTCCTAAATAACCGGTCCCCATATCAACGGAAAAATTCTCGTTGCGTACTTCCTTTAGAGCTGTTTCGTTATGGAATCCTTGGAAATCAATGGTGACGATATCGTCCATAACGATTTCATGGTCATTTTCTGCGGTGCGAAGGACAGCTTTGCTCCGTCGCAGGGACTCAAGTTTTTCATCAACTTCAGCCTCGGTCACATCACAGTTGGGTTTTTCAATTTCCAGGCCTTTATAGTTTTGAAGGTCAAATTCAGGCTTGACTTCAACCATGGCAACGTAGCGAAAGCTCCCGTCATCAGAAAAGATGGTTTCCTGAATTTCGGGATGAACAATGACATCGACTTTTTTTTCTTCAATCGCGTCAAAATAGGTGTCTTGCACCATTTTTTCTGCGACTTCCGGCTCAACCTTATCTTTAAAGCTTTTCTTAAGCATGGATATGGGGGCTTTACCCCGCCGAAAGCCTTTCAGGTTCACTTCTTTTCTCAGCTCAGTATATTTTTTATCAAGCTCTTTCTGTACATCCTCAGCAGGCAGGGTAACGGTTACCTTCCGGGCCAGCTCGCTTACTTCTTCAATCGCAACATCCATCGAATCAAGTTCCTTTTATCCTTTGTGCCTGCTTTGGGCAGTTTTATTTTGTCGCGGCATGAACGTTCACTGTAGTCTACAGGGTCTTCTAGCCATTAAGTCTAAATATGGTGCGAAAGGGGGGAGTCGAACCCCCACGCACATAGTGCGCTGGATTCTAAATCCAGTGCGTCTACCAGTTCCGCCACTCTCGCATGCAGTAAGTTTATAGTAATAATCAATGCAAGGCGCTTCGTCAAGGGAGGCTTGTATAAAAAAGAACAGCTTAGTTTGTTTTTCTCATTTTTTCAGTTTGCTGGCCGCAACTTTGTTGGAAGATAAAAGCAGGCTTCCCCTTGAGTCTTCATTAGAGTATATTGTCTGATAACGCCCTTTCCTGGCTCAATGGGCCGGGGTAAGAAAAAATAAAAAAATTGTTATTGGATTATTGTTGATATGTATGATATTTTTATAAAAAATCATTTTTCCGGTGGCCATCACTTACGTAATTATCCTGGTAACTGTGAAAAACCTCATGGTCATAACTGGAAGGTTAAAGTTTCTGTGCGGGTTCATGAATTGGATGAGTTGGGGATGGGGATCGATTTTAAAGTATTAAAAGATAAAGTTAACAGTGTGGTTGATGGACTGGATCATTGTGATCTGAATGAACATCCGGCGTTTCAGGATCGTAACCCTTCCTCTGAGCATATTGCAGCCTTTCTTTTTGACCAGATTGGAGAAAAGCTACAGACAGATCAATACGTTCTCTATTCAGTGGAAGTTCGGGAGACTGATACCAGCGGTGTGATTTATTACGGTGCCTGATTTTACTACGTTACTCGTTTCAGAGCTTTTTTATTCTATCCAGGGCGAATCAACCAGGGCAGGGCTTCCTTGCGCCTTTCTTCGTTTATCTGGTTGTAATTTACGTTGTTCGTATTGTGATTCTCGCTATACCTGGGATGAAGCGGGCAGGGTGATGCACCTTGACCAGGTTCATGCCTGGCTTACAGATTTTCCAGGCGCTCTAGTGGAAATCACCGGTGGTGAACCGCTTTTGCAAGAGGCCGTGTATCCTCTCATGCATCAACTTCTTGGAGTGAAACGGGAAGTTCTTCTGGAGACTGGAGGTGGGGTAGCTATTGAGCGGGTTCCGACGGAAGTCGGTATCATTCTTGATGTGAAGACACCAGATTCCAGGATGGCGGAGCAGAATGATTGGGAGAACCTGACCCTGTTGAAGCAACGTCAGCAGGCAGGGAGTCGTGATGAGGTGAAATTTGTTCTTTCATCTCTCAAAGATGTTGACTGGGCTTTGGATATTGTGCATCAGTATAGGCTGACAGAATTGGTGCCGGTTCTTTTTTCTCCGGTTATTGATCAACTTTCTCCGGCGTTGCTTGCAGATGTAATTTTGCAAGAGCAGCTACCAATTAGATTGCAGATGCAACTACACACCCGTATCTGGCCAGATATCGCTAGAGGTGTGTAGACGATAGCAGTTTGTTTTGTTTAATTATATTCTTTAAACCTTTTCTTGCTGTATTAAAATATGTCTGATATTGATTCAACCAGATTAGCTGTTATTGGCCTTGGTTATGTTGGTTTACCGTTGGCTGTAGAGTTCAGTAAAAAATTCCCTTGTATTGGTTTTGACCTGAACGAAGAACGAATCGCTGAGTTGCAACAGGGAATAGATGTTACTCGTGAGGTCAGAGCTGAAGAGTTGGGCCAGGCAAAGGGCCTCTCTTTTACCACCCGCATAGAGGATCTCCAGGACTGTAATGTCTTTGTTGTTTCTGTGCCCACACCTGTTGATGACAGCAGACGGCCTGACCTGCGTCCTTTGGAAGGGGCTTCACATACTGTTGCTCAGGTGCTGAAACCTGATGATGTGGTGATCTATGAGTCAACCGTCTATCCCGGAGCCACGGAAGAGGTCTGTGTTCCTCTTTTAGAGAAGGCATCAGGCTTAGTGTATAATCAGGATTTTTTTGTAGGCTACAGCCCTGAGCGGGTCAACCCTGGTGATCGTGAGCACCGGTTGCCCACAATCGTCAAGGTGACGTCTGGCTCCACTCCGAAAATTGCGGATTTTGTCGATGCGCTGTATCAGACCATTATCACGGCAGGTACTTTTCAGGCCAGCAGTATTCAGGTTGCTGAGGCAGCCAAGGTCATTGAGAATACCCAGCGTGATGTTAATATCGCCCTGATTAATGAGTTGGCTTTGATTTTTAATCGCCTGGACATTAATACGCTGGAGGTATTGGAAGCTGCTGGCACCAAGTGGAATTTCCTGCCCTTTCGGCCTGGCCTGGTTGGTGGTCATTGTATTGGGGTTGATCCCTATTATCTGACGCATAAGGCCCAGCAGGTGGGCTATCATCCTGAGATGATCCTTGCTGGACGGCGTCTCAATGATGGCATGGGTCGCTATATTGCTTCGGAAGTGGTTAAGTTGATGCTTACGCAGCGTATTCAGGTGGCTGATGCCAAAATTCTTGTTCTGGGCTTGAGCTTTAAAGAAAATTGCCCAGATCTTCGCAATACACGGGTCACTGATATCATTGATGAACTCAGTTCGTATGGGGCCTGTGTTGAGGTGTACGATCCTTGGGTTGATCCCGATGAAGCACAACAGTATTACGGGGTCACCATGACCAGAACTCTGGTTGAAAACAGCTATGATGCTCTGATCTTGGCTGTTGCTCACCAGGATTTTCTCCAATTTGATGAGGAAGAAATAGAGCGGATTACCTGTTCGCGTTTTGTGGTTTATGATGTCAAAAATGCCCTGGCAAAGGGGCTGGCTCATGGGACCTTATAAATCCCCCCCCCTCCCCCAAAGAGAGGGAGGAGTAACAGGCTAACATTGTAATGTCCTACGGAGATCCGGCAAAATATATCACCCAGCTTTATGTCACTGAAGAGTGCCAACAGGATACCTATGCTCAGGAAATTATTCAACGGAGCAAATTACCGGTCAGGGTTATTGGAGATCGGCAACATCCTGATATATCCGGGACCTATCCAGAAAATCTGACCCAAGGCAAACACCACCTTCTGCTCTGTCGAAATCGGGGGAAGTTTTTTAAGCCTTGTCCTGCAACATGGGAATATACCTGCTGCGAATATCAGGTTCTGAATATCGGCATGGGCTGCCCTATGGACTGCGTGTACTGTATCCTCCAGGCCTATCTCAATAATCCCTGGATCAGTTTTTTTGTTAATATTAATGAACTCTTTACTGAGCTGGATGCGGCCTTTGCTGCGAAACCGCAAACCTTTCTTCGAATCGGGACAGGTGAATTTACAGATAGCCTGGCTTTGGATAGCCTGACCCATTTCAGTCCGTTGTTGGTTAAGTATATGCGGGATAAGCAGAATGCTGTGCTGGAGCTGAAATCAAAATCCGTGGTAATTGATAATCTGGAAGGATTGGAACATGGTGGTCGTACCATTGTGGCCTGGTCTCTCAACAGTCCTTTGATTATGGAGCAGGAAGAGATCCGGACAGCCAGTCTGGAAGAACGCCTGGCTGCTGCTGTCCGTTGTGCTGAATGGGGCTATAGACTTGCCTTTCATTTTGATCCGATTATCTGGCATAAGGGTTGGCAGGAAGGCTACCGGACAACCATTCAACGACTGTTTGCAAAAGTGCCTGCTGATTGCATTGCCTGGATCAGTCTGGGAGCCCTGCGTTACCTGCCTGCCCTGCAGCCTATTGCTGCGGAACGTTTCCCGCAGTCGAATTTCTTTTATGAGGAATTTGTTGAAGGTCTGGACGGTAAATCTCGCTACTTCAGGAGCCAGCGGGTGGAGATGTATAAGCTAATAGTTGATGAGCTGGCCCGCTTTGCTGATCCTCGTACCTGTATCTATTTCTGCATGGAAAGCGAGAATATCTGGAAGGAGGTGTTTGGCTACACCCCCACAGAACGAGGCAGTTTACCAGCCATGTTGGATCGCTCGGTGTGCGATATGCAGGAACAACCTCATGCTGTTGCTCTCAACCTATAAGGTCATCAATTCGGATATCGGGATTACGTTCCTGGATAACACGTCCAAAAAGGTCCCATAGGTATTCCAGGCAGTGTGATGCCTCCCTGCCTGGATTTTTCCATTGGAACCGTGACCGTTGGGGAGAATAGGGATCCCCGATTTCAATGATAAACAGGATTTCTCTGCTCATGGTACAGAACGGTGACTGCGAAGGCTGGATAACAGGAAGAGTGATTGAGGAAAGTGCTTCCAGCACCTTCTGATATCCTTTTCTGTTCATCAGACAATCCGTTTTTCGTTTCTCTCTGATGACGCAGGCATTAAAGACAGTTTCCTGTTCACTCCCGTCAGTAATGGGCATGGATACTGCTATTGTCCGGGTAAAAATAATGCCATCTTCTCTGACCCTTACAGTTATCGACATCCTGCGGGGCCATTCGTCTTCAAAAGAGAGCACACGGTAGCGTTCGCCTGCCTTCTTTATACGTTTCTCCCACCCCTTGGGTAAAGTGGTCGATTTTCTTGTGGACATGCCTGGTGGTGGCCCTTACCTCTTTCGCATCAGGCAGTGCCAGAACCTCAGTGGCTGAGGTTGCTTTGGGGAGGTCTTGAGCACGGATTCCAGAGACAGGATCTCAAAAGCGGGTTCCACTGCAGAGCATATCTCTGTGGCTGACAGTCTGGGAGGTCCCTTTCCTTCCTGTGACATTTGGTCTTTGTTGCCGATCAGACTCAACCAGAAGCCGCCCGGTTTCAGATGAATTGCAGCCTGGCGGACAAAGCTCCTGCGCTCCTCTTCTCCCTCTGTACAATGAAAACAGCCTCGGTCAAAGAGCAGGTCGTACTGGCCTGCCGGGGTACAGGTCAGGAAATCAGTCTTTATCAGGCGACACAGCACCCCATGTTCCGAGCACCGTTTTTCCGCCAGGGCAACAGCCTTTTCCGAAATATCCATCGCTGTCACCTCCACACCCTGTTCTGCCAGCCAGACAGCATTGGTTCCGGTGCCGCAACCAATATCCAGGGCCTTGTTCGGCGTTTTGGGCCAGCTGGTGATCATGTTGATCAGAGCTGTCTCTGGCATGCCGCTGTCCCAGGGGAGGTCATCTTCGTTGTAGCGTTTGTCCCATTCTTTTTGTTCTGTCATGGTACTCCTTTTTTTTACTGGTACATATTTTCCAGGCTGGGGTTTAGGTACCAGCCATAGAGTTATTTCTCTTTCTGCCTCAGAAGACCTCCCTACTCAAAGGCGTGAAAGGTCTGCATGAAGCGGCGGTCAATCCAGTCCTTAATAAAAAAGGCCAGTCGTCCACCAAGGACAATAGACCACTTGCTCAGGATACCTGTGCCATCCCCCAGATTGAAGATAAGCAGGTATTGCCCTCCTGGTTCAAAGGGGCGTAAGGGTTCCCCGCTGAGCGAGGCCATCAGGTTATGTTTGAGCACAGGATTCTGGCGGACAGCATAGACTCCCACCTTGTCCAGAGGTGTTTCCTCATAATCAATACAATCACCACCGCCAAAGATGCCTTCATACTTGGTACTTTGAAGATAGCGATTCACCAGCATCCCGCCCTGAGGGCCAGTGGGAAGGCCAGATCCAGCAATAATCTTATTTGGTTTTACCCCAACTGCAACAAAGATGATATCAAAATCATGGGTTGTACCTTCAGTATCTGTCAGCTGACCTGTTTCTATATTTTTGATGCGGCTGTTTTTTAGAACCTTTATTGAGCGGGAAATAAGAGAATCTGTGGCCCGTTGACGAACCTTTGTTGGGTGAGAGGGCAGGAGGGAACGGCCTGCAAACACCGTAATTTCTGGTTCCTGCATATCAGGCTTTTGGCCAAGCCGCCAGATATTACCTGCTATTTCAACTGCGGATGGGCCACCACCCACCACTGCGATCTTGATTTTTTTTTGCGTGCCTAGTTCTAAGATCCGTTTTTTCGCCCTGTAGAGTCGTTCAATGGGTTTTACCAGGAAAACATCATCAAGTGGTCCTTGAACCAAGGTGTCTGGAACCTGGCTGCCAAGATTACAGGAAAGAACATCAAAGGGGATAATTTCTCCAGAACTCAGTGTTATGGTATGTTCAACAGGCTGAATGTCAGTCACCTTAGCCTGTTTGAAAACCCCGCCTTTTTTCTCCACTATATGACGGGTGGCAAAACGGATTTTTTCAGGAGTATAGATGCCGCCCAGCATTCCTGGTCCCATACCTGAATAATAATGATGGATATCCGGGGCAACAACAGTGACCTCAAAGCCCTTGGTCACAAATTCATCCAAATGGACCAAGGTCAGCATATGGGCATGACCACCGCCAGCAATCACCAGTTTTTTGCTCATGAAATGTCCTTGTTTAACGTCTTTTTGCGTTTATGCAGTTTCGTCCAACAGGTCGCCCAGCAGTTTGAGATGCGTTCGTTCTTCTTCAGCAATACGGAGAAGAGCCTGGCTTGCTTCTTTCCAGGGGCAGTTATCAGCAGCTCGGAGATAGAGGTCAAGGGCCTGGGCTTCAATCCCCATTGCCAGGGAAATAACTTCGGCAGCAACAGAAAAATTTGTCGGATAAAGGGTAAGGTATTCTTCTGTTGTCAGTCCGCCTTCCATTGCCTGGGTTTCGGTGCGGCGCTCAAAGGCATCTCTGTTCAGCGGCGATGCAGCGATTTTTTCATATTCAGAATAAATTTGATCCTGATGTTTCTTCTCTATTGCGCTGAGCTTATTAAACAGGGCCTGTACTTCCTCCTGACTGATCCGTTCCTGCACTGAGGTATAAAAGTCCTGAAGTCCGGCCTCCAGAGCATAGGCAACCAGCAGCACATCCTCGGTTTTTTCTTTGCCTGAAAACAGGTACAGGCCGGTTTCCGCAGTTCCGACAGCAGTATTGCTGTCCCAGGCCTTGATGCCACCTGTCATATTGATGACTTCGGTAAATCCTTTACCTGCCAACATCTGTGCAGCAACCCGGCTGCGTCCGCCAATGGCGCAGTAGACCAGGGTGGGTTTTTCAGGGTCCAGTTCCTGGCTCCGTTCTGCCAGCTCCGCTACTGGTATGAGCTTGGCTCCGGGAATATGCCCGTTGTTATATTCACCAGGTTGGCGAACATCAACGATATTGTACTGATCCGGGGAAAGATCTTTGAGATATTTTTTACTTTCTGGTGCATTGAGTGATTGTACCGGGGTGAGGAATTGTTTCCAGCGCATATGTTACCATTTTTTAAGGATGAGAAGGACGAATGGTTGCACAAAGCACAAGCTATGCGT
Organism: Candidatus Electrothrix sp.; assembly: GCF_052785085.1. Classification (NCBI taxonomy): domain Bacteria; kingdom Pseudomonadati; phylum Thermodesulfobacteriota; class Desulfobulbia; order Desulfobulbales; family Desulfobulbaceae; genus Candidatus Electrothrix; species Candidatus Electrothrix sp. The sequence continues at coordinate 18,576 of NZ_JALAAI010000001.1, read as the reverse complement.
TGTGTAAATCGTTGTGCAAATTTCTTGAAATGAAGTGGGCTTGCCTGCTGGAAATGCTGGGGGAGAAAAAAACAGCAGGATATGCTACCCCCTCCTTCATGAATAAATCCAGTTAACTGTAACGATATTTAATCCTATAACCCGATACAGGCTTTGTCAAGGTTATCTTTATTTCTTTGTTGCGATAACTTTCATTCTTCCATTCTTCCGTTCTTTCATTGGCCCTCTGGAACCTCATGGTAACAGAAGGCCTTGTCGTTATGGACTTTATCTTTTTACGTGCATTTAATACGGTCTCTTACCAGCCATATTGCCCGCAGGTGAGTAGCTGCATACCCATATCTGGGATTTATCATCACAGACTGATCTGGCACAGCCTACCTCGGTTGTCTCTTTCCAGACCACCTGGGTGTAATGGCCGCAGACACCAGAGCAACTATTATCAGAGTACTCGTAGTATTTGATTTCATTGCCCCAACTATTGGTCACTTCTTCCGGGCTGGTATCTTGTAACTCTTTCTGCCCGTCAGACCAGATAAGCGGGCTGGCCTTGAACAGGTTTTCACCGTAGCCATTATGACTGTGGTGGAATCCACAACCATCCTCCTTCAGTGTATCAGCCCAGTCCTGTGCCACATTAACCAGTTTTTCTGACCATGTGAGTTGCGGGACACCGACCTGGGAACGCCAATGATTATGGGCCGCTGTCATGGCAGTTGGATCAACAGGGGCTTTTTCATTGGGCTGTTCTTCATTGTTTGGCCTGTTCTGGCCAGGCTCCTGTTCTTGTGAAGATTCACTGGCTGGACCAGGCTGGATCTCAGAACCTGTTAGAGGTCTTTGGGCTTGCGTTGTAGCGCATCCTGCCAGGATGACAGCAAAAAGGATAATGGTTAATGTCGTCTGTCTTTTGTGTTGGTGTAGATCTCCTTGTGTTTTCATGAGACTCCTCCTGGTATTGCAGAAGCAGGCGGCCCGGCTGTCTCCCCTCTGGAGACCCGTGGCTTTCCGACACCGCCTCACGACGGCTGTGGCTGTGTTCAAGTTTCCCGAGCCGAACACCAGAGTTCGGCTCTGACCAGAATGCTTTGTACCCGCTATTAAAGAGCTTTGTTCGTTTTTCTCATCTCTTCTCTCTTTTTCCTCTCCCTTGATAAGGGGAAGGGCTGGGGATGGAAATCAAAGACGGGCCACAGCGACCCATTGCTGCCGTCCATTGCCAAAGGGAGGATAACTCGCTCTGGTCGGTGTCCGTTTATGCCAGTCAGTTACAGAAGCCGGTGTTTTTCCCTTTCTGCCGTATCCGTGAAAGAGTTCATAATGCACTACCTGTCCGGATGCATCTTTATGGACATTAACGACGATCCCAAGGTGAGCAATGCCTTTTTGAGGGTTGAGCAGTTCCTCTACAGAGAATTCTCTGTATTGAGATCCGTTTTTTCCAAAAAAGAGCACAGCTCCTGGCTGAAGCAGGTCAGTGCTGTCAACAGCATTTTTGACCAGCTGCAATTTTCCCTGCTCATGATACCAACGAGCAATATCTCTGGAGTCACGGTATTTTTCAAGAGAGGGGAATTTCTTTGCCGGGCATTGGTCTTTCAGCCCCTGTACAACACGGTGAAAAATGCCAGAGCAGTCTGTTAAGGGTTGGGTAGCGTATAAGAGTGATTTCTTTTCCAGTGTATTAACAACTTCATGGAGTGGACCGGAGACATCATTCAGCCAGCATTGTGTTGACTGTTCTCCATAAGTGGTTTCTGGATAAGTGCTTTCCGGCAGAGTCGTTGTTAGTGACTCTACCATGACCCGTGGTTCTGATATGGTGGTGGGTTGTTCAAAAGGGATGGCCCAGACAAGATCTTTTATGGCAGGATCTGTGACCTGTTCCATGAGTGGAGTACCAGAATGTTCTCCGATGGTAAGGGTTTTTTCCTCCTGAAGTGCGATTTCGGTTTGGCTGTTTGGCAGGTTCTCGTACTGTACCTGCAGATCAGTCAGCTTCTCACTCCCGCAGCCTGTAAGGGCGATAGCAGCAAGAAAGGCACCTGTAAATGCGATCAGTCCTCTGTGTTCATAAAAATCTCCTGTGGTTTTCATGGTGTCCTCCTGGTATTGCAGAAGCAGGCGGCCCGGCTGTCTCCCCTCTGGAGACCCGTGGCTTTCCGACACCGCCTCACGACGGCTGTGGCTTGGTTCAAGTTTCCTGAGCTGAACACCAGAGTTCAGCTCTGACCAGAATGCTTTGTACCCGCTGTTAAAGAGCAGTATTGCTTTACTTATAAAAAGCATAATGCATGCCAAAGACAGGGATATGGATCGTGTTTCTCGATTTTGTGCTATTTCTGCTGTTTGTATCTGATTAGCAAGGAGTAGTTATTCTTTACTGTGAATCTATATCCTTTTTAGTCTTGAAGGGTATATATTTTTTTTGCAAAAGTTGATTAAAGGCTGACAAAAAATGTCAGTCAAGAGCAAACGAGGGCATGCCTGGATATTTTGTAAACAGTTTGGCTTGATTTTTATTCATAATTGAACAATTATGATCTTGTGGCTGTATAATTTTTTTACAGTGCTTCATCTTATGTTGCATATAAAGCCAGTGAGGAGGGCACGGTGGAAAACAAGGAAAGTTATACAAGGGGGGCAGCGTTCTAAAGGCTTTGCTTTTTTGTCAGGTAAGCAATCAGTCGGGCCTGCATTGAGCAGCAGCAGAATTACCGCCGAATCCAAATCTCAACCCGGCGATTCTTTTCCCGCCCAAGAGCTGTTTCATTAGACGCAACAGGTGCCTCTTCACCAGCACACACAATCTCATGGACCCGTATCCCGCGGGAGGTAAATTCTCTCTGTACACTCTTTGCCCGCTCACAGGACAGCTTATGATTTTGCCAGTAATCCCCCTTGTTGTCTGCAAAACCTGCCAGGATAATCTGAGGTAGTTTGTTCTCCCAAAGAAAATCCACAATTCTATGCTCCAGATCATAAAAGGCCTTGCTGTCCAGCTCATTTTGTGCGTTTTTGAAGCGGATATTACTGGAAAGCCGCTCCGCACGTTGAATAGCATTCAGATATCTCTCAAGGACAGCTCGATTCTGTGATTGGTCGAAGTCTCCAGGATTTCCTCCTTGTGTCGAAACCGTGAGTTCCACAAAATGATGTTTTTTAACATACTCCTGTCCTTCTTTTTGCAAGGCAAAAGAAACAAAGCGGCGGGTATATTGGTTATCCGGATTGGCAGGTGTATAAAAATGCAGACGACGTGTCAGCGGATAATCCTCTGTGGAAACAGTAAAGACATTTGGCCGGATCGCCATGCCGCCGTCAGAGACACCAAGCACTTTATTGGAAGCTACATAGGGCAGGCCTGTATATCCGATGCCATTGACATCCCGATCCACAGCCTGCGAGAGTTCTGTGTTGGCATCAAAACGTGCTGCTGAGCTGCTTAAGGAACATTTTTTGCCAAAGACAAGGCTTTTAAAGGTGTCATGAGTGCCAGATGCCTCATCTCGTGCATAGAGATTGATCTTTCCTGGCGTACCGTTCAGTTCACTCCAGTCTGTGATTTTGCCACAGAAGATATCCCGAAGCGTGTCAACATCAATATTCGAGGCCACTGGATTGGCTGCATTAACAATAACAGCCACCCCATCCAGAGCCAGGACATGCTCTGAGGCAAGGCCTGTCATATCACCGAGAAAGGAAAGCTTTTTGACCTCTTTCTCTTTGATTTTTCTGGAAGCCATGCCTATGTCACATTGTCCTTGCTCAAGCCCTTGGAATCCCGTTGTTGAACCATGCGCCTTGATCTCTATAACCTGCACCAGATTCTGTTCTGGAAAGGTTCCCTCAATATTCATCTCTGTATTGGCTGCAAGATTCACCTGTTCCACAGAGACCGCCCCCATCTTGATTAAAAAGGCCTTTGCCAGATCAGGAGCAAGTTTAGCACCAATGGTATTTGAACCATGAAGACGGAGTATAGTTTTCTTGGTTTGTGTGGCTGCACTACAGGCATCCAAGGTTATACCCCAAAACACGACAACTGCCAATCCTGCCAATATTGCAGTATATACTGTGTGTATTGCACATAGGTTTCGATTTTGTTGCTGTAAGGGGATTACGCCTTCTGTTCCCAATCTTTTTAACATACTCTTCCTTATGCTATCGTATTCAATAAATTGAAGTGCCGGGTGACTCTCATGGAGTCGAGCCAGCAGGAGCAGGTTCACTCTTCATAGAATCCAGCTCAGTGCCTGCTACTACTCTCAGTTGAGATCCCTCTTCTTTTTTCACCTGCTGATAGAATGCACAGTCCAGGCAGGCAATACTTCTGAGTTTATAGAGTACCTGCTCTGTGTTAGTATATATATTCCCCGTTATAATCCAGCAACAACGCCCTCCATTTATACCATTATGCACACCGTCAACTCGTTGCTCGACCGCAACAGGACAGATACCCTCAGCAGTGTTTGAACCGCCTGGCTCACGACCACAGTTTGTAAACTCCCAGCAATTTACATTTCTTCTCGACATTTCTTCACCTCAATCATAACTCACTTTATTCCTTATCTATCTTAAGGGTTTATAACACCTCTCTGTTAGCCTCTTGTTAGCATTCTGTTATTTCCTTTGGATAAAGAGAGCAAGAGGAGGAGGTGATGTTGCCTGAAAAAGACTCAGGCCAGACCGTGACCGATACTGATGATAACAGGCCCGAGCAGATCCGCTCTTCAGGAGAGGATGACGCATGAGTTACTGTCCAACGTCATCCATCAGGCGTGTCTGATGGCGCCGCCTGCATGGAATTGTTCTGCGATTCCTCTTGCCTGATTCTTTGTTGCTTTCGATTCAAGGAGATGATGCCCAAAGGCAACAGGATGCCGTAGGGAATCCACATGTACCATCGGTATGAATTGGGCAAGGCAAACAACAGCCCAAGAAAAATGAAGATCGCGACCCAGCACACGACTGCTGACTTGGTCATGAATGCACGCTCTCGCGGACCGTTGGTGTTCTTGATGCTCCAATAGGTTCCGATCATCCCTCCAGCAATTCCGGCAATTCCGCCAATGATTCCTCCTATGATCCCTGGATGCATAATTTCAATCTCCTTTTGAGAATGTTGCTCATCAGCAGCACGGCTTTTTGCGGCGGCTACATTAGCCTTGCCAGGCAAGATTATTTCTTGCAAGTTGAAAGACCAAAGGGTAAGTAAGCTGGGCACCAACCTATTGCTGCTGTAAAAATTGGAAGAGCACCGATTGCTCCCCACCATGATTGAAAATAGAAGCCAACGGCAATAATTCCAATTCCAAGAATTACTCGTACAATACGATCTGATTTTCCTACATTACATTTCATTTGATTCTCCTTTTATGCGAGATTTAAATTTTCGTTAAGCATTGGCGTTGCGTTCAATTGCGCTAACAGCGCTTAATAAGCGGACACTTTCCATGCTATTGACGTATTCCGATATTAACTGGTACCCAAACTCTGCTTGGGTATCCGGGAAATGAAGCGGAGCTTCAGAAAAAGCAGTTCCCAAGCCGGAGCTCGGGAACCAGATAAAGGGTGTATGAAATGCACCCTGCAAGGCTCTGGTTAAACTCTTGACCGGGATCAGGCCCCGCTCTCCACCTTGAGCACGTCCACCAGTCTTCCGCCGTAATCATTACGGATCATCTCCATCAGCTTGCTGTACTTCTGCACGGTCAGATCCAGGCTGGTCAGGCCGGAGCCAGTAAAGCCGGGCAGAGTACAGGGGCTGTTGCTGCTCACCCGGACAGGCTCGCCCTGTTCCCCGTTCTCGCGCATATCCAGCAGATTGAAGAAGAGCAGTCCTTCGTGCAGATCCTGAACAACCTGAATACGCACCATCTCTTCCGCAGCCAGATTGCCACCGTCCACTGTGACATAAGGCGTATTGGCGCTATTGGTTAGGATGCCGTCGCCATTGCCCAGGGTGATGCTGAGCGGAGTGCGCAGTTTGCGGCCAAAAGTACCGGTGCGGACCGTACCGTGCTCGGTGTACTGGGTGCTGATGGATACTGTGTACTCATTGTTCCACGGGTTAGGCTGGGCCGGGATGTCAGGCACCAGCAGGATTTCACTGTTAGAGATGGAGGCAAAGGTGGTCTGCTTGGTCTGACCACTCCGGGTGCCCTGGAGAACGCAGGAGCAGTCCGGGTCATCTTCGTTAAAAAAGAGATTATTGCCGGTCAGGTGCAGCACGCCGTCCGGGTTGAGCACATCGGTCAGCTTGAGTTTGGTGTCTTCTGCCGAGGTGATCAGCGGCTGTTTTTTGCTCATGGGCAGCCGTTCCAGCCGGGCCTCTTTGCGCACCTTTTCCACAAAGGGCCGGGTGGCATAGATGTTGACATTGATCAGATCCTCGTCATCAGGCAGGGGAGAATCCGGGCTGTCCAGCCTGCCGCTGATGGTGAGATGAAAGCTGAAGGCATCTTCCAAAGTTACCCGGTTGCCGTTGATCAGCTGTGTCTGAACCCACTCCATCATCAGGGGGGCAAGAGAGCGAACCAGCTCTGCGTTGTAGTTGGGATTCAGGGCCGAGATGTCAGCAGCCATTTCATCGTAGCCAGGAGTATTATGGGGCACAACCTGGGCGCGGTGGGATCGGGGGGTGGTCAGGGCGTTTTCTACTGGTTTCCATTGAACGTTTGACATGAGGATCCTCCTTTAAAGTGATGGGTAAATGAGGTGGGACAGAGCTATTTGTGGCAGATTACGGTACTCTTTCAGCTTTGTCAATGGAATTATTGTCTATTCTCTGGAAATGGGGAGAAAAAGGAGGAGGGTGCGGTGATTCCCGGCAGGAGGATGCAGGCATGCTTATGGGGAGGATACTACTATGCTCCTGAAGAGGATACTACTATGCTCTTGAGGAGGATACTACTATGCTCTTGAAGAGGATGCAGGTGTGCTCTTAGGAAGGATGCTAGTCACGATGTGTGACATCTGCTTGTTTTGGTGCTTGTAATGCCAGTTCAAATTTCACAACTTTTAAAACGTGTTTTCATGTCGTTTTTTTACTTGCTTAATCCGGTGAATCTGTTAAGCTTTAAGAAACAGGCGGGGTTTGAGTACCTACCCTATGAAGAGGGTATTACAACCCACAAGGGCGACCAGCCGGTCGCCCCTACGGTGTTCACCGTTAACCAAACACAAAACCTTGTGTTGCCCTCAACAATTCCATGCGGTATATATTAAATAGGCAGCAAGGTACCTTGGGATAAGCTGGGCAGCCCGGCATCAACTCTGGTATATTCATTCAAACTTCTGATAATGTCACGAAAAGACACATATCATGATGTTGTAAAACACCTGCTTACACAAGAAGGGTGGACAGTCACTCATGATCCCTACATATTCGGAACTGACCCTAGGCTGATAGCCGACCTGGGAGCGGAGAGAGTGATAGCGGCTGAACGTAGATGTGAAAAGATTGTTGTCGAGATCAAGAGCTTTTTACGTACATCCCAAGTTGTCGATCTGGAGGATGCTGTCGGCAAGTACAGTGTGTATAATATTTTTCTGAAACAGCAGGAACCAGACAGGACACTATGGCTGGCAGTTCCACTTCACGCAGCTGAGAACATACTCAGTCGGGAGGTGGGACGGGTCACGCTCGAAACAATGAAGATTCCTGTCATCGTCTATTCATTAACCGGGGAGGAGCCTCTGATATGGAAACTTCCGAAGAGTTCTACAGAGAGTGCGTAAAGAAATTTCTGGCATCATACGAATCTCTGAAAACAGATGATTCGCATATAGAACTTGTCTTTGATGATGAACGGATGCGGTATATGGTCGTCTGGGTCGGATGGCGAAAACACAGACGGATTCACGAATGCGCCATCCATATTGATATATACAACGGAGACGTAGTCATTCAGCGGAATGACACAGAAGATATGCCGGACGAAGAACTGGTAAAAATGGGTATTCCAAAATCACGCATACGCTCAGAGATTATTCCTCCGGAAGCCCGGTTCTGTTTTGAAGAAGGAGGGTGTGAAACAGTGGATTGAGTTTGTTCCCGCCATAACCCACGTGCGCTTTCCCTCAGTTTGAGTACCTACCCTATGATTTGAAACCTCTTGCCCTGTCCCAGCGCATCAGGTAGCATAAAGGAAAGCGTCAGGCGACCAGTCTCCCCGCATTCAGCTTGAGCACACCCCTGAAGACTATTTCCCAAGGAGGCCCGAACATGTTAGCTTTACGTCAGGTTCATGCGAACAGGAATCATGAGCTTCTGATTCGCCTTCCACCGGAGTTTGCTGCCTACAGAGAAGTGGAAATTATTATCCTGCCCGTAGAACCCAGCAATAACAGCAAAACGCTCTCCACAAAGGAATTTATTAAACGTTTCGCAGGCTCCATCCCGGATTTCCCAGAACCGGAATCTCCCGGTCCATTGCAGGAACGTGAGGAATGGACGTGAACTACCTTCTGGATACGAATGTCTGTATAGGTTTTTTTAAGAGAATGATCTTCTGATTGCTGCTGTGGCCAAAGCTTGCACCACCGCAACAGGACAAGAATACTCAGGGTGTTACCCTGAGCTGAATAGATATAGCCCCTTCGGGGCAATGCCCTGAAAGGGCAATATATAACCAGGCCGGGGTAACACCCCGGACTCTTTATTGAGTATTCGATATAGAATAATTGATATCTGAGTGCCTGCCCTGAGAAGAGGGCGCAAAGACCCGTAGGGGCGACCGGTCGGTCGCCCCTGCATGTTATCCTGCCACCAAAGTAGACATACGCTCTGATCTCACCCCGTAGATCATTCCTTCTCATTCAATTCACAACATGCCTGCCCCCCCTGTATCCAACGACAGATCGGGTATACCTACATCCTCAAAACAGGTGCTGTCAGATATATCCAAATCAGAGAAAGATCACCTAACATGATTTCCAGAGCCAGGAAATTGACCGTTGTGGTCATGGCCTTGCACAGGAAGTACGGATGAGCTGCACCTTACAGCTCACACTAACAAAAAATTCACCCATCTCTATTCATTTTGTTATAAAAAACAAACCCTTTTCTCATTAAACCATAATCTTCCCTCTTTATTGTCTGGGTGCCTGGACAAAATGGCACCTTAGCGGCTGTTGCCTGTCCGATAAATGGTAAGGCTTCAGCCTGACATCTCATTTTTAGGAGGGAAAAACAATGGAAGACGTATCGAAGAAGCTGGGCAAAATTGCCCTGGCTGGATCATGTATGATTGCCGGACTGGGGCTTGCCGCATCAGGAGCAATAGCTGCATCGTCCATCGACACCTGGAACATTTACTACGGTCACCTGCATAACCACACCACAGTTTCTGACGGAAGCGGTTCACCGGATCAGGCCTACAGTACAGCCAAGGCTGCGGGGCTGGACTTTTTCAGCACCGCTGATCATGCGGAGTCTACAACAGACAGTGAGTATACTACGGTAAAAAATACAGCGGATACGTACAACGAAGACGGCATATTCACAGCATTCTGGGCCTTTGAGTGGTCAAGCGGCACCCACGGTCATGTCACCATAGTTTATGCTGATGATATCTGTCGGGCAACAGAATCAGCAACAAATACCTTCAGCGAATTAATGGCCTGGCTCTCAACCCGTGAAACTGTTGCTATCTTCAACCATCCAGGCCGTGAGTCCCAGGCCTTTGAGCATTATGATGGTGCAGTGAGTGACAAATTCGTTGGTATGGAACTGTGGAACAAGCAGGACTTCTTTGATGTCTACTACTATAACGATGGCTTCCATACCAATGATGGCGGTATGGGCCATTATGACGAAGCCTTGCTTCGTGGTTGGAGCATCGGTGCAGGCGGTGCTGAGGATAATCACGGCACAGACTTTGGAACCGATTCCACCTATGCCATGGCTATTCTGGCAGACAATCAGACACGTACTGATCTGTACAGTGCCATGAAGGCCCGTCGGTTCTATTCTACTGCTGATAAAAACCTTTTGCTATGGACGGCCAGGTTATGGGTTCAGAGATTGAAGGCGGCAGCAACAGCGTCACCATCAAGGCAAACGATGGAGGGAACGAGATCGTTGATACTGTTGAACTCCTGAAGAATGGCGTCGTAATCAACACCTGGTATCCGAACTCCTCTGCCCCGGTTATTACCGACACGGTAACCAGTGCTGATGGCGATTACTTCTATTGCCGTATTATGCAGGCGGACGGTGATGAGGCCATTTCCTCTCCAATTTACATTGCTGGCGGCGCGCCTGTTGATAACGATGGGGATAGCTACTACTCAGATGTGGATTGTAACGATAATGATGATCTTATCTATCCAGGTGCAACCGAATCCTGCACAGATGGTATAGATAACGACTGTGACCAGACCGTAGACTGCAACGACTCTGACTGTAGCTCTGCTCCGAGCTGCCAGGTCGATTGCTCAGTATACACCAATAAAGGTACCTGTGATAAGGAATCATATTGTTATTGGGATAAGTCAAGCAAGACCTGTCTAGGTCATTAATAAAGTTAGCATTATACAAATACGCTTTGCTTGTTCTGAGCAAAGGTTAGAGGCTGTTACGCTTATATTCAACCCATCTCCGATATAAGCAAAACGGTGGGGCGGGCCATTGGTCCGCCCTTTTTGTCTTTTCAAACAGCTTGCGGCTTGTTAGTTGGATTGTATCTCTATCTCTTTCACCGTAGGTTTTGGCATATCCTTTCTCGGCATAGTCACGGTCAACACACCCTGGTTAAAGTCTGCCTTGATATGATCCTGATCAGTGTCTTGCGGAAGCGGGAGTACACGCTGAAACGAGCCGTAATAGCGTTCCTGCCGATAGAAGTCTTGCTGCTTTTCCTCCTTTTCCTGCTTTTTCTCTCCGCTGATAGTCATCACGTTATTGGCAACTTCGATCTTAATATCGTCTTTCTTGGCACCGGGTACCTCAACAGTGATGGTATATTCCTTATCATTTGCAGCGAGATCTGTCATGGGTCGGAATATTCCCCCGGAAGTTTGGAAAAAGGGTCGGCCCATATCAAACGCAGAAAATCCGAAATCGCGGAAGGTCTGATCAAAGAGCCGATTAATATTGCGGTGAAAATCCCTTAGCGGACCAGCAAGTTCATCCTGATCTTTCTTGCTGTCGTTCCCTTGTATCGGCACGTTGTTACTGCTCTTCTCCCCTGCCTCCTGGTTCGGTTTACTGCTCTTCAGCTTCTGGGTCATTACATCGGGTGAGTCAGCCGAACTTGCTGCATAACTCATCGGTGTAATTGGCAAGATGAGATGAAGTGCTATAATTCCTGTAAATACCAATCCCTTTGTCTGCATTCGGCCATTCATTGCTGAACCTCCAGAATAAAAACGAATTAAAATCAAAGAAAAATAAGGGAGGTAAGGAACTCGTAAGTCCCTTACCAATGCCTCCTGTGCGCAAGCACTGTTATATATTAAACGGTTTTGATGGCGATCTGCCGGACATCAGCTTTTGGTAAGGCCTTTCTCGGCATGGTTATATTAAGCACACCTTGTTTAAAGGTTGCCTTAATACCGTCTTGATCCGCATCTTCCGGCAGAGAGAGTATGCGCTGGAACGAACCGTAAAAACGTTCCTGCCTATAATAACTTTTCTCCTTCTCCTCTTTTTCCTGTTTCTTTTCCCCGCGAATGATCATGGTATTCTTCTCAACTTCAATCTTGAGATTCTTTTCATCTACGCCGGGTATCTCCACGTTAACGATATATTCGTTCTCGCTTGCGCTCAGATCCAAGGTCGGTTTAAGCATACCGTTGGCCATGTTCGAGAGGCGGGGTGGACCCATTCCGAATTCTCGGAACATCTGCTCAAATCGCTGATCCATTTCATTATGCAACTGACTGAACAGCTGGGGAAAAGCCCCTATACCCTCCTGTGCGGTTTTTTGTTGCACCGGCACCGTGGCACCGGTGTTCTCTTCCTCTTTTCTGAACCAATTCCAGGGAACCCATTTTTTGATATCCATATCCATAACACACCTCGTCATATCCTTGGTTAACGAAAAAAGCACCCACTTTCAGTTCATATCTACAACAGATCAGTTGACTTTCACTTCAATCTGCTTGGGCTTGGCCTGCTCCATTTTAGCCAGTGTCAAGCTGAGTACGCCATTTTTGCAGGCCGCTTCCACCTTATCCACATCCACATCCTGGGGCAGGGTGAAGTTTCTGATAAAAGTGCCGTATCTGCATTCGGTTCTGTGAACCTTCTTGTCCGTTGTGTCGTTCTTCTTTTCTCCCTTAATGGTCAGGATGCGATCATCAATGGAGACCTCCACATCATCTTTTTCCACACCGGGGAGTTCGACTTTTAAAACAAAGTCATTTTCTGATTCAAGTATATCAACAACAGGTGCCCATTCTCTTGTTTCAACAGCTCCGTTTCCATCTGCAGTTGATTTCTTCCTTGCAGGCATTGTGTAATTATTAAACAATGCCTCCATCTCACGGAAAGGATCCCAAATACTTACGTTCATAATGCCCTCCTTGTTTGTTTAATGATAAATAATGCTTTGCATGAGTTTTCTTTATCATCACTATTGATGATCTAGTGTTATTGTTTAATCAAAATGTAAGTTCAAGTATTGTTTATGTCAAGAGATGTTGTTTATTTTTTGATTATGCAATAACATAAAATTCAATGTATCTTGTATGTAAAGTCTATTCGTTTCCGTTTCTGATTGAATAAATAAGTACGGTGAATAGTCTCGTCAAGGGGGAATGAAGAAAAAAATACATAATGGAACCATGACAGGTCATATGGTAAATGATATGAGGTTTTTTAGGAAGGATATGGAACAAGGTGAAAAAGGAGGGGAAACGAGTGGAACCGATGTCAGAGATACTATGGCAAAGCAGAGCACTATCTATATGCTGCTTTATCTGGATTGGTTACAGGTCGGAATTGCGGGTTTGTAGGTAAAAAAAACGGGCAGGTCGAAAGCGCCAGGCTAAACCGGCACAGAGTAGGGGAAGATTTCAGCCACGTCTGTTTCTATACGCACTGTCGGGCCACCGAAACTCTTTCTTTTCGGTCCGACTTTTCTCAGTTTTAAGCTCTTTAAATCGTACTCTGGACGAAGTTCATCATCCGATTCTGTTTTATCCCTCTTCATAATATCTTCGTTCCCTTCGTGTTGCTTCTGAACAAGCCCTTAATCTTGAATATGATGTGCGCCGGGATTCACCGTTCAGTTCAGTAGGTCGGGAATCATTGTTATCGCATACAATGGTTGCAAAGGGGTAAGGTGCCAAAATCAGGGATGGTGATTGCGTAGCGTACTTTTCGGTTGGTGCGGGAGCGTATCCTGTACGGTCTGTGGCGATTTACTCCTCCAATCTGGCGCAAAAAGCTGTGATAAACAGATTGACTGTACCAGCGTCCTTTCCGAATCATCTCATCAAGTATCGGTCGAACAGATGGGATAAATCCCTGCTGTTTAGCCATCAACAAGACGGTCAATGTGCCGATAACATGAAGCCCCTGTTGTTTGGCGACCTGATATCCAGTCCGCTCATCAAGAATTAGGACGTCAGCCCGAAGTTCTTTCGCAAGGGTGATGGCTTCGGCTTCCCCGCGATCAAGGTCATGACACAGAAACCCCACATACAGCGTGCCCTGCACATCCCTCATCTCACACCACGGCTGGTCGATATCTTTATATCCCGGATATCTGTTTGATTTCAATTCATGCTCAACCTCTCTTGGAATCATGACCCTGCCGAAGAGAGCACCCAGAAGCGGGATATGCCCGACCGTTGCGAGCGAAATGATCGGTGTGCTGTTGGAGACGACAATCATCGCCCCTGCTCCTCCTGAAGAGACGGGGTATGTTGCGCACTCTTGATCATCTCCGCAATCAGGGTGTCATCATAATCAAAAATCGGTTCATGTGCCGCCTGGAGCTGCTGAATAAATTCCATGCGCGTATATCCGGCCAATTCAGCTGCTTTGCCCAGGCTGAGTTTATGCCGACGATAGAGCCGCAGGGCATGATGGAAGAGCATATCCTTGGCAAACTGCTCTTTCTCTTCTTTCAGCGAAAGCAATATTGAATCATCAAGTTGTAATCGTATTTCAGTAAGCATCGTGTTCCTGCCTCATATCCTGAAGTAAGTATTGTGCAACGGTGAACAGGGCACAGCGTTATGATCCTTCCTCATCATAAGGTCATCATGGGAGGATGATGGGAAATATGCAAGTTCTTTCTTGAGAAATATTTATCCTCCGGGTAAGAGAACACCGTCTCATGCCAGGGTACCCTTGTCATCACAGGCAATGGTGGTAAGGGTTAGGGGGCCGAAATGCCGAAATCAGGGATGGGGATTGTTTGCGTAAGCGTCCTTCAGGTACTTACCAGTCACATGCAGGGTGCGTTTCATGTATCATGCCTTCATGAATACGGAATTGCACTCTATGGCTATCCCTTTGGTGCGTAGAAATTAGATCGTTAATAATCTTCGCAATCTCTAGCAAATGCCTGAGCTTCAGAATACATTATAAAAAAATCTGATGAACATCCTGCGCTTCCACAGGACCAACTAAATTCTAGCCAAATAGGATTTCTCCCTGCTATATTTACTTCATAAATTTCTAATCCGAAACTAGCGAAAGTCGGCTCGCACTTTACTTTTCTAGAAACGGCTAACAAACTTTTTGAATCATGCAAGAGAGGCCCCATCTCCCGAGACAGAATATTTGTATCAATCGTGACTCCGGTTACTCCCATCCTAGGACCGTGAAGAATAATTCGCCATGGGACAGGTTCTGGTGTCTTTTTTAGCTGATGATGAGTTATCTTTCCGTTGACTGTTATAACTACCTTTCCTTCCCGATAATATGCTCCTTTTTCTTTCTCCCAATCAGGGGCTTCTCGTATCCCATCAAACTCCCATGAAATAGGGCTATTTTTCCCCGTCCCAGCATCCCATGCGAGTACGTTATATGATTCGAAATTAGGAATTGTAAAAAGTGTTAACAAATCAATAAACTCAATATATTCCGCTCTAGGATCACCTACCCTGATAGTTGTTTCTACTCTTCCAGTATTTATAACAGCGTTATCTCCAGAGCTTTGAATAACATTTCCAGAGTTTCCGGTAACGTTTACAGACTGTGACGGCTTATTCGCTGCTCTAGTTTTCGAGATATTCTCTGTCGTATCATTTAAAGGCCAAAACTGAATAACAGCAAATGCCAAGCCAACGATTGAAGCAATGCTCCCAAGAACGGCAAGTTGCTTTCCCATAGATGTTGATCCTACTTTTGATGATTAATCGCTATTGCTTATATATTGAGACAAAAAGCGAGAAACCTTCCCCTCATCACCTTTCCACTCTTATTCTGATCTTGAGAACAAGAAGAGGAAAAGCTCCCACCACCTTTCTTAATCCCCCACCCTCACATCCAGCACATCCGCCAACCGTCCGTAATACTGATCCCGAACCAGATTCACTAGGGCGGCATAGTCGGCCACATTAACCGTAAGGCTGCCGGACAGTATACTTTGCACCGCAATCAGACAAACGTTGCCGCAGCCACATGGAACCGGCGGGACAGTGCCTTTACATGATCCACTGTGAGCGACCGGGTTCCGGCCAGGATGTCGGTCAGCAGGGATTCGTCGCCTATCTCCGGGAGATCTGCGGCAGTCAGGCCATGTTCGTCCATCAGGAAGCGGAGAATATCCGCACCGGATGCATCAGGCGTTGCAAAGTGCTGCTCTTCGTAGGCAAAAAGCAGCATACCCAAAGTGTCTGTCAGATCATATAAGGGATGATTTTCGTCCTCTCCGACAATATCCAGCAGACTGTTCAGGGCTTCCGCAGCCTGTTCATACTGCTGCTCATCCCGAATCGGGAAAAAGGGAATAAGCGTATGCAGATTCCCCCATGCCGCTGTAAGCGGTTGTACAGCAAGAGTCATTGTTTCCACCTCCCACGGTCGTATTCGGCATGCGTCAGCACCTGCCGGACATACGCTTTCTGCCGGTTGAAATGAAGTGCCGCAACCAGTCGATATTTATTGCCCCCGATGTTGAACACGTAAAGGTCTCCGACTTTATCCGCACTTGGAAAAACTTTGCGCAGGGCAGCAAAGCTGACGAACCGGTTTGACTTCATGATCTTGAACCACGCATCCAAAGCTGTCTTGCTGTCAGGATGTTGCCCGGAAAATTCAAGCAAAGGTTTACGGGAAATTACATGCATATTCTCATGGTACCTGAATTCCATAATTCAGGCAAACAGTTCCGAGCTGCGGAAGATATACCCGCTTCCTCACGCCCCAACCCTCACATCCAGCACATCCGCCAGCCGTCCGTAATACTGATCCCGCACCAAGTCCAGCAAGGCGGCATAGTCATTCACCCGGACGCTCAGGCTGGTGACCGCTGATTCGGCAAAGCCCGGTAGGGTGTATTCGCCGTGCCCCGTGACGGTCACGGTCTCACCAGCAGGGCCGTCCTCGGTCATGCCGAGCAGGCTGAGGAGCAGGACGCTGTTTCTGATGTCGAAGACCGCCTGAATGCGCAACATTTCATCCGCGCTTACCGTACCGCCGGTTACGCTGACCAGAGGGCTGGTCGCATTGTTGGTCAGGATGCCGAACTCAGAGAACTCGGGTTGCCCGAAACCGGTCAGCAGCAGGGGCGAGCGCAGTCTGCGGCGGTAGGTGCCAACACGAGGGCTGCCGTGGCCAGTGGGCCGGGTCGAGACAGTGAGCGTGTATTCGTTATTGAACGGCTCATCCTGAGCAGGGATATCCGGGACCAGGACAATACTGGAATCCGAGATCGGTCCGAACTGGTACTGCACGGCCTGACCGCTTCGGGTACCCTCAAGCACGCATTCACACCCCTCGGCCTCCGGGTCAAAGGCCAGGTTGGTACCGGTGAGATGAAGCACCCCCTTGCTGTACAGCACATCGGCCAGATGGAGGCGGGTATCCTCGACACTGTCGATCACCGGCACCTTTTCAATCATGGGCAGTTTCTCGAAATGGGCCTGCTGCCTGATCTCCTTGAGAAAAGGATTGAGCACCCGAACGCTGACATGCAGGCACTCGTCCACTGGCGGTAGCGGGTCATCCGGCGATTCCAATCTGCCGGTAAAGGAGAAGCCAAAAGAGATCATGCCATTGATGGTAACTTGCTCGCCGTTGAGCATTTTTTTCAGAACGACCTGATCCAGCAGGGCCAGTGCGGTTTTGGCATCTTCCACGCTGTAGTTTGGGTTTTCTTCGTTCATTGCGATTGCCAGATCATCTGTCCCGGCTGAGTCGCGGGGCACGAAGCGAATTTTCCAGGACGGGGGAACAGTAAGATAATTGGGTTCGACACGCCATGGGATTGATTGCATAAGAGACTCCTATGTTGAGGTGGGATGTTGCGCCGAGAGGAGAATGGCGACTTTGCGCAGAGTAATTCCAGCCTGTTGCCTTGTCAAGAAGTTTTTTAGAGCGGCGGGATGGTGAGCAGGCAGGAGAAGGATACCCGATACGATTTTTCCTTGCTACGCAATGCGAATTCGTCGTGATACCCGATGCGATTTTTTTGTTATACTCAATACGAACCTGTCGTTATACACTATGTGATTCTGCCGTATCGAGTATGACGAACCTGTCGTTATATGTATAACGATGCTTGAGACGATCTCACTTCATGAATGGATTGTTCGTAATCACCCCTTACACGGGTAAAACCATACTCAGTTGCAAACCAATCCGCAAATATCTCGGATTTTTCTCCTGACCTGTCCTTGTGTCTGTCCACATGATGCCCCAGCTCATGAACAAACACATCCCTTACATAGAATGTTCTCAATGATTCTTTTGTGAACGTCCTCAACCATTGATTATCTTTTTGCGAATATAATGCACCTGCTCGTTCGTATTCCCTTTGAATATGGGGAGCTGGTAATGATTGTGAAGAAACAACCATTTGATCCTTGGGGTACGGAAAGAGAAAAATGCAATGTGCATAGTACATTCCAAAGCAAAAAAGATTGCCACGGGAAACCTTCAACTGTTTGTTTGAGCCGGATAGAAGAACAACTCCCTTTAATCCGGTAAAAAAAGAAGATGGCAAGGAATTGATAGCCGTTGCAATGTCATTGGCTGAAACCGGCATCAAAAACTTTTCATGGGTTTTTTCCTGTTTAAGGACAAGCTCATTTGAGGCATTCAATTCATCATAATATTTCTCAAAATAGGCATGTTCAGCTGCATGAACATAAGGATCAAAGGGAGTACAGTTTGTCCGTTTTGATGCAGGCCAAGAGCCGATGCGATGACCTCTATATCCTAATGGCACGACTTTAAGGCTTGGCCTTTATGAACGAGTTGTATTTATTGAGAATTCAGAAAATTAATTTAGCCACAGATGTCATAACATATTGACACGGCTATTGATTTCTTGTAATAATGAAATTTTCACATCAATAAGCTACAGAGAGACATATGACATTTTCAAAACCAATCAAAAAAATCGGTCACCAAATTAACAAGCTAAAAGCCCGCTTCTGTCAATC